>JASJFV010000001.1:0-15001 GCA_033791885.1 Gammaproteobacteria bacterium
CTTTGTTGCTATATGCAGGTGTTGTGTTTGTTTATCCATGCGCTGGCAGAGCTACTGTTCAGTAAATACCGACCGTCCTGACAAATATAAAATTTTATATCTCAGCTGGAGGACAGTTTGATGTCATAACGCAGTGTTACCGTGTGGCTCTGGGAATTGGTCCACATCAGGCAATATGTCTGCGCGGCATCAATATCGACAGTGCCGCTGCTGTTATCTAGCAGTTGCTCTTTGACAGGATAATTTAACTGCTTGCCGATATGAAAGTGAATATTAAACAGTGTTAGCGATGAGGTTTGAAAGGAATAGTTGAGTTTGCTACCAGCTGCCAGCTTGTGACAGGATTCGTGGACTTTGCCTGGCCGAAGGTTGAGAGTTGTATCATCGGCCGCCCGTGTAACAGGGCAGGTAATTAAAACGGCTGAGGTCACTGCAGCGATGTAGATGTTCTTCCTGGTCATAATATAATGCCTTGTTTGATTAAACCTTCTTAAATTGAGTGTGCTTGTACATTCTAGTTTGCTGCTTTCGTTCTGATGCCCATGTTAAGTCAGTTTTAATGCCTTGCATGCTATCGAATATCATCAATACTGTATATCTTCGACAGGATAGTGGGTTTGATCAGGGCATACCCCTGTTGTTGCCAATGCACAAGCTCGTTAATCGCTGAAGGTACAACTTCTACGAAATCCTGAAAGTCTTCAACTGAATAAGCATAGTCATCGGCGGCAAGGCCGCATACCTTGAAGCGGACACCCAACTCAGAAAAGTATCGCATCCTGTCCACAGCAGTTTTGTAGCGCTGATAATTTTTCCTGGCAACAGTGACAATTTCCATGCCATGAATGACGACCACGATTTCCATCATTTCCGGGTCTATATTGTAAGGTTCGTCCATCAGGCTATTCATTAATGATCTGACCCAGTAAAGGGCGGAATTGATGTCTTCAGGTTCATTAAAGTAAAAATCGTATACAACCTGGGGTTCTTTATAGGGCGTGTCAGTGATCGTCGCACTGTCTGCATAAAGTGGAAATGGCGATGCAAGTAACGAGATCAGGAGAATCTTCTTCATTAGTTGCTTCATGCTATACCCTCTAGATGCATAGATTAATCAGTGTTGACACTATAAACCATTATACTCAGAAAACAGGTTTGCACATGAGTGCTAGTAAACTGGAAAGAAAGATAACTATCCTTTATCTTTACAGGCGAACAAAATGAATCTACCAGGGTAAAGCAATGGCTGATCAGGGCACAACAGGATTTAAACGAATATACAATGCAACGGGCTATTCCCTTGCAGGACTTGTCGCGACTTATAAAAACGAAGCCGCATTCAGGCAGGAACTGCTTCTCGTGGCAATCCTTGCACCTATTGCGATCTGGCTGGGCGAGGGGATGATAGAAAAAGTATTACTTATCTCTTCATTAATGCTGATATTGATCGTCGAACTTATTAATTCAGCCATAGAAAGTACTATCGACCGAATTGGTAGAGAGCAGCACGAGCTTTCTGGCCGAGCAAAAGACATCGGATCGGCTGCAGTAGCGCTTTCCCTGATAAACGCTGTTGTTATCTGGGTGCTGCTATTAATAATAGATTAATTGATGAGTGAACTTTAGTTATGCCTCTGCCCGATACCCTGACAATGATGCGAGAACTGATAAGTATTCCATCTGTTAGCAGCGTTAGTCCAGACATCGATATGGGTAACATGGCGGTTGTTGAGCTTCTCGCCGACTGGCTGCGGGAGTTGAGTTTTAGTGTCGAGATACTTCCCCTGAAACACTCTGCGCAAAAGGCAAATCTCGTTGCCTCTCTGGGTCACGGAGCGGGAGGCCTGGTGCTGGCGGGTCATACCGATACCGTGCCTTTTGATGAAAAGTTGTGGAACTACAACCCATTGACTCTTACCGAAGTTGATAATCGGCTCTATGGCATGGGAACCTCGGACATGAAAGGTTTTTTTGCCCTTGCCATAGCGGCAGCAAGAAAATTCTCCAGAAATGACTTGAACGAACCGCTTCTCATCGTCGCTACTGCTGATGAAGAATCCACTATGCACGGTGCCCGCGAGCTAGCGGCAAGCGGGCGTTTGCAGGCCCGTCGCGTGGTTATAGGAGAGCCAACGGGTTTGCGTCCTGTGCACATGCATAAAGGGATGATGATGGAATCCGTTCATTTGCATGGTTGTTCAGGGCATTCCAGTGATCCGTCCCTGGGTGTTAATGCTATGGAAGGGATGCACAAGGTGATAGCTGAAATACTGCGCTGGCGGGTTGAGCTGCAGAGTCGCTACCAGAATACTCAATTCAAAGTCCCTGTCCCTACCTTGAATCTGGGGCGTATTGCTGGTGGTGATAATCCAAACCGTATTTGTGGTGACTGTGAATTACATTTTGACCTGCGTCCCTTACCAGGTATGGAGGCAGAGCGTTTGCTTGATGAATTGCAACCACGACTGCAGTCGGTCATTCACGGCAGTGGGCTGGAGCTGGCCTTTAGGCAGTTGATGGAACCTGTTCCTCCGTTTGCATCAGATGAGGGCTCAGAGATTGTTGCAGCGGCTGAAAAATTGACTGGTGCCTCGGCAGAGTCGGCGGCCTATTCGACTGAAGCTCCCTTTTTTCAGCAAAGTGGGCTTGATGCAGTAGTTTTAGGGCCGGGTGACATTGCCCAGGCACACCAGCCTGATGAATTCCTTGCCCTGCACAGGCTACAACCCATGATCGATGTACTCGAAGGCATGATTCGACGATTTTGTGTAGCTTAAAGACAGTGAATTGCGGGCATGATTTACGAATACCGTTGTTGTACCCGGAATCATAACAGCTTCGTTGCTAACGGCTTGTAATAGAACTAATATTACAAGCACTTAAGGCACTACTACTGAGTAATTCGTGAGCGCAGGCAATCAGTACAGAAATACTTCGAAAATTTGACAGATGGCAAAAAAGCACACAAGCAATATAAGACAACCGCACAACTTTGTTGCGGCGTTTCGCCAGTCGGCACCGTATATTCATGCACATCGGGGTAAAACCTTTGTCCTGGCCTTTAGCGGTGATGCGGTTGAAGGTGAGCATTTTCCATTGCTGGTGCAGGACATTGCGCTGCTTAACAGCCTCGGTGTTCGCCTGGTCATTGTCCATGGAGCGAGGCCACAAATTGAGCAGCAGCTGAAGCTGAGAAAAGAAAAAAGTAAATATATCAATGGTATACGTGTGACAGATGCCGCCGCTATGGAATGCACACGCGATGCCGTTGGGAGTATTCGTGTTCAGATTGAAGCCCTGTTTTCAATCGGCATTGCCAATACGCCGATGTCTGATGCCGGTATTCATGTCGCATCAGGAAATTATATTAGCGCCTGTCCATATGGTATTCATGATGGTGTTGATTTTGGCTATACCGGCCGAATAAGAAAACTGGATACAGAAGCTATATTGCGTAATCTCGATGCTCGTTCCATCGTAATGCTGTCGCCGCTGGCGTATTCGGTTACCGGTGAGGTGTTTAATGTCAATTCTGAGCAGGTAGCGTCTTTTGCTGCTACGGCTATCAATGCCGATAAACTGATTTTTTTGCTGGATGGCAAGGGGCTGCGTGATGCAAAACGGCAGATTATTCGCCAGCTGACGAGTGAAGAGGCTAAGAAGGTGCTGAACTCCAGGCGCAAACTTGATCTCGAGACAGAAGTGCATTTACGCAGTGCTATCGAGGCTAGTGAAAAGGGCATCGAGCGAGTTCATTTGATCCCACAGGTGACGGCAGGGGCAGTGTTGCAGGAGCTGTATACCCGTGATGGCGTCGGTACGCTGGTAACGGCCAGTGATTATGACGTGACCCGCCAGGCTGCCATCGATGATATCAACGGCATCATCGAGTTGATACAGCCACTGGAGCAGCAGGGCTTGCTGGTTAAGCGCTCACGCGAACAACTTGAAATTTCAATTGAGCAGTTCTACGTGATGGAGAGAGATGGACTGATAACTGCCTGTGTTGCAGTAATCCCCTATCCGGATAACGCTATGGCGGAACTAGCCTGCCTGGCGGTGCATGCTGATTACCAGAATTCCGGTCGCGGTGATGCGATGTTGCAATTTGCTGAAAATCGGACAATAGAATTGGCCATGAAGGCCCTTTTTGTGCTTACCACGCAGGCTTCTCACTGGTTCCGCGAGCGCGGATTTGAGACTCTTGAGCTGGCTAAATTACCTGTAAAAAGGCGCTCTTTATACAATTACCAGCGCAAATCCCTGGTTTATTTCAGGTCACTAGAGTCCTGAAAGACGGCGCTCTTGCATTTTCAACTCTCACAGTGGTATACAGGCACCTGCTAGGATAAAATGCCGCCACTGTTTGTTTGTCTGAGGAATCAGGTTTGAGTGAAGTAACGTTAATTGAGCAAGGTTTAGACCTTATGCTGTATGGCATGGGAACTGTCTTTGTTTTTCTTACTTTGCTTGTCATCGTTACGATAACTATGTCAGCAGTGGTTCAACGCTGGCTACCTGATGACGAGAGTGAGGTAGCATTATCACCGAATACCGATTTAGGCGTAGATGAGCGGCTCGTTGCCGTTATTACGGCAGCACTGGTAAAACACCGCTGTCGCCACAAATAACAAGCTTCTTCAGGAATCCTTCCTAAAATGACTAATAAGACACCTCTGGGTATAACCGATGTAGTGCTGCGTGATGCACACCAGTCCCTGTTTGCAACACGCATGCGTCTCGACGACATGCTGCCAATTGCGGAAAAACTTGACCAGATTGGGTTCTGGTCACTGGAATCCTGGGGCGGTGCAACTTTTGATGCCTGCATACGTTTTCTGGGTGAAGACCCATGGGTGCGGATACGCGAGCTTAAGGCGGCAATGCCGAACACACCTCAGCAGATGCTGTTCCGCAGTCAGAATATACTTGGTTATCGTCATTATGCCGATGATGTGGTGTGTAAATTTGTCGAACGGGCCGCGGTGAACGGTGTTGATGTATTCCGTGTGTTTGATGCGATGAATGACTCACGCAATATGACTACGGCTATCAAGGCTGTCTGTAAAGTAGGTAAACATGCGCAGGGCACGCTCTCTTATACAGTTAGTCCTGTACACAGTATTGACACCTGGCTCGACCTGGCCCGTGAGCTTGAAGATATGGGCTCACATTCCATCTGTATCAAAGACATGGCGGGTCTGCTGACACCGTATCGTGGTTATGAACTGGTGAAGCGTCTCAAGGACACCGTCGATATACCGATTCATATGCAATCACATGCCACCACCGGTATGTCAACGGCAACCGCATTGAAATGCATCGAAGCAGGTATAGACAATGTCGACACCTCAATCTCCTCTATGAGTATGACCTATGGTCATTCGCCAACAGAGTCCCTGGTTGCGATACTCAAGGATCAGGATAGAGATACCGGCCTGGACCTGATTAAACTGGAAGAAATTGCTGCTTATTTCCGTGAAGTGAGAAAGAAATATGCCTGTTTTGAAGGCTCTCTTAGAGGTATCGATTCACGCATTCTGGTTGCCCAGGTACCCGGTGGCATGCTGACGAATATGGAAAGCCAGCTTCGCGAACAGGGTGCTTCTGATCGCTTTGATGAAGTGCTGGCAGAGATACCATCTGTACGCAAAGATCTTGGCTATATTGCACTGGTTACACCGACCTCACAGATTGTTGGCACCCAGGCAGTGCTTAATGTCATGACCGGTGAACGCTATAAAAGTATTTCCAAGGAAACTGCTGCTATTCTCAAAGGCGAATATGGCGCCACACCCGCACCGGTCAATCTAGAGTTGCAAAACCGTGTGCTTGAGGGCGCCGAGCCGGTGACCTGCCGCCCGGCAGACCTGATTGAAGATGAAATTGATAAGCTCACCATAGAGCTGAAAGAGATTGCGCAGCAGAAAGACATAAAACTGGAAACAGGTGAACGGGAAATAGATGATGTTCTGACCTATGCCCTGTTTCCACAGGTAGGCCTGAAATTTCTGGAAAATCGAGGCAATCCTGATGCATTTGAACCCGTGCCCACGTGTAAAGAGAATGAGGTAGTTGCCAATGAAGCCGTCGCCAGTGAAGTTGTCACGAATGAAGCAGGTGATGAAGTCTATACTGTCACTGTCGATGGAAAATCCTACGTTGTTGGTGTACGGAATGGTGGCGACATAGGTTCTATTCAGCCTGCCGCTGCGGAACCCGCTGCTGCACCTGCTGCGGTTACTCCGAGTGAAGCGAGTGGATCCGGTACGCCTATCAAGGCACCCCTGGCCGGTACGATTTTCAAGTTTCATGTCACAGTCGGGCAATCTGTTGCTAAAGGAGATGTTTTAATTATTCTGGAAGCAATGAAAATGGAGACAGAAATACGTAGCGCAGAACCCGGAATAGTCAGCGAAATACTGGTTAATGAAGGTGATTCTGTAGCAGTTGGCGACAACCTGATGATGCTCAAATAGGCCAGAAAAGAAATGGATAAGCTTATCGGTTTGTGGCAAAGCACAGGGCTTTTCCAGATGGAGTACGGCCAGCTCATTATGATGGGTATTGGTTTCTTTCTGTTGTACCTGGCTATTCGCAAAGGCTTTGAACCACTGCTGCTGTTGCCGATAGGTTTCGGCGCTATACTGGTCAATATCCCTGGTGCAGGTCTAATGGATGCGCCACTGATGGAAGCGGGCCACACTATTGCTTCCGGCGGTTTTCTTTACTATATCTACAATGTTGGGATCGCTAGTGGTGCTTTCCCACTGATTATATTCATGGGCGTTGGAGCGATGACCGACTTCGGTCCCTTGCTAGCCAACCCGAAAACCCTTTTTCTTGGCGCCGCGGCCCAGTTTGGAATATTTGCGACTGTGCTCGGTGCTGTTGGCATTAGTTCCATGGGCTGGATTGACTTCAGCATATCTGACGCGGCGGCGATTGGTATCATTGGCGGGGCGGACGGACCAACTGCGATTTTTGTTGCCAGCAGACTGGCGCCAGATTTGCTTGGCGCGATTGCTGTTGCGGCGTATTCTTACATGGCACTGGTGCCAATTATTCAACCACCAATCATTCGACTATTGACCTCACATGAAGAGCGTTGTATCGAAATGGTTCAGCTGCGTCATGTCTCTCGTACTGAGAAGATTATTTTCCCGCTGGCATTACTGACTATGGTTGCATTTCTGTTGCCTGCTGCAACACCTCTTCTCGGTATGTTCACTCTCGGCAACCTGATGCGTGAAAGTGGAGTGGTAGATCGACTCAGTGATACTGCACAAAATGCGCTGATTAATATTGTTACGATTTTCCTCGGCATTGCTGTTGGCTCAAAAATGAGTGCAGAACATTTCCTCAATACCAAAACGCTGGGGATACTTGCACTTGGCATTATTGCTTTTGGCATTGGTACCGCTACAGGCATCCTGATGGCCAAGCTGATGAACAAGATTGCCAAGCACAAGGTTAACCCATTAATTGGTTCAGCCGGTGTTTCTGCGGTGCCTATGGCAGCACGTGTCTCCAATCGCATGGGACTTGAGGCCAATCCGCATAACTTCCTCCTGATGCACGCGATGGGCCCCAATGTCGCCGGTGTTATCGGTTCGGCAGTAGCTGCCGGTGTCATGCTGGCCCTGCTTGGATAATTTGCCCAGTTTGAAGTCGTCGTACTCAGCTTCATCCCGCATCAATGCCAGGTCATTTCCTGTAATGCTGAAATGTGCTTTTTTCTTTCTGTCGCTATTAATATCCTTTTCTGGCAGTGCATCAGGCATAGCAAAGTTCAAGGGAATGGATGGCGGCGAGTCCTATCTTTTGAGCCTTGAATACCTTGATATAAATACATCCAGGATTAATATGGATGACAACAGCGATGTAAAAAGCTACCTGTTATTTAAAGACAGGCAGGCACAGGTGGTTACTGACTACCAGGGAAATACACTGGTAGTGGATTTAGCTAATATAAGTACGGTGGCGCAGAATTTAGGTGTTATGCGTGTGCTCGGGATTGATTCTGAAACTTTGCTGGTTCGCGTCATAAGCATGGAAAAGACCGGCAAAAAAGAAAGAGTAGCTGGAATAGACGGTGAGGTATATAAGCTCACCTGGAGCAGGAATAATGTGCAGCAGCAGGATCAACTTGTCGTCAGTAGCAACAGGCAGGCATGGGAATATACACAGGCATGGATTGAAGCAATAGAGATAATAAGCAAATCGAGTTCATCAATTGATATCAATGGTGACGAGTTACTGGTCAGTTTGAGAAATGATAAACTCGGCATCCTGCGCCTTGGTGATCGTTTCCGTCTAGTCTCTGTTCAAAACAGGCAGCTGAACCCTGCACGGTTTATCGCACCGGATACCAGTTTTACCATTCCTGGTCTTGGTGGTCTGCTAGATAATATGTGAATTCACATCTCTGAATAATACTTATTTAAAAATACGGGAGTTAAAGAATGAATAAAATCGGCTTTTTACTGTTTCTGCTTTCACCAGCGGTAGTTTCCGCGCAATCTATGAATCAGCAGGACATGCAAAATATGATGGCCCAGGTGCAGGAAGTGCAGGCTTGTATGCAGACAATTGACCAGGATGAATTGAATAGACTGCAGCAAGAATCAAAAGTATTCGAGACAGAGGTAAAAAGCCTGTGTAAGGATGGTAAACGTGATGAAGCTCAGAACAAGGCATTAGCATATAGTAAAGAAGTGATGAATTCTCCTGCCATGGAGACTATGCGAAAATGTACCGAAAATTTGTCGGGTGCTTTGAAAGGGATGATGCCAGATATGTCACCAGAAAAGATTGCGAAAGATTTCAGTGATCGTCATGTTTGCGACGAAGTATAAATATATGAAATAAAGAAGGCATTTTGATATTTAGTATATTGACCGGTTCGAAGAAGTCGGCCAGTAAGCGGAAACATTACTTTAGATGGAGTTTATAATTATGAATAAGTCCCTGATTCATTATCGCAGAGCGGGTGTCAGCCTGTTCTTTTTAATTGCAGCTTTACTGTTCACAAGCAATGCCATGGCAGCATCGGCACAGGAAATTGATGCCAAGGTGGATGCGACGTTAAAGATTTTCCGCGCACAGATTCCCGGTGCAGACCAATACCTCAGCGTTGCCAAAGGTGTGCTGGTGTTTCCCAGCGTTTTCAGGGCAGGGGTCGGGATCGGTGGTGAGTACGGTGAAGGTGCACTACGAATCAATGGCAAGACTGTAGAGTACTGGAGTACTGCTTCTGCATCCATAGGCTTTACCTTTGGTGCCCAGAGCAAGTCACTGATTCTGGTTTTCCTGGACGAAGGAGAACTGATTAAATTCCGTCATAGCGAAGGCTGGCGAGCAGGTATAGATGGCTCGGTTGCTTTTGTCGAATGGGGTGCGTCAGAAAACGTTGATACCATTAATACCAAGGATCCGATCCTTGGCTTCGCCTTTGGCAACAAGGGGCTAATGGCAAATGTTGCGCTTGAAGGATCCAAATTTATTCTTCTTAATAAAGACTGAGAAGCCGTATCTTATTGCTTGCAGCCGTCAGTCAGGAGACTTACGGCTGCAAGCTGATGTATCACTTCTTTAGTTTTTCAGTTGCCTTCATTCTTGCTGTTTCAGCGTCGATTGTCGATTTGAAGGCGAGATAGTACTTCATTATATTTGCCACATAATCGACAGGCTGGCTACTGGCATAGCGCCGCGTTACATACTCCACGTTGAAGAACCACTTGTTCGGGTTCTTACCCAGCTTCTTGGCCTTGTTGCGCATTTGAACAATTCTGGCGGGACCCGCGTTATAGGCTGCTAGCGTAAATGCCAACTGCTCTATGGGGGCTATCTTCGGGTCAGAAAAGTATCTTGAACGCAGGAATGCCAGGTATTTGGTTGCAGCATGTATGTTCTTGTCAGAGGATTCTTTTACACCTTTGATCTTGATATTTTTGTCGGCTGCGGTTGATGGTTTTATCTGCATCACACCGACAGCACCATGGTTGCTTCTCTGCTTCTGATTTAGTTTCGATTCCTGATAACCGAGTGCCGTTAACATGACCCAGTCAATATTGTATTGCTTGCCGTACTTGATGAATGACTTTTGATACTGATTGAGTCGCTTCATTGAACTGGCACTAACAGGATTGTTTATCCATTTGGTATTTTTGTAATAGCGGTTGAATAAAACATTACCAACCTTAGTGCCCTGTTTATGTTTTTTATGAAATACATTTAACTTGTACAACAGGTCTTTATCGCTCTTCCTCACAGCCCAGGCAATCTGGCTGCCAGTGCTGACAGCAGCTCCGGTTTCAGAAATAATGTTGTCTAGTACCTTGGACCAGATGCCGGCAATGTGGCTGTCGACGACTGTATAATTATAAATGCCGGCATTGACCATTTGCAGGATATCTTCACTGGTAAGATGTTTATCTGTCTGCACGATTTTGGCCAGGGGCTTTTTCTCCTGTTGAAGTTCTTTGTTTAAGTGCTGCAGACTTGAAAAGTAGCTACTGCCTCTGACGACATGGACAATTTTGTTCGATAAATCGTGGGCTGTATCAACTTTTTGCGCCTTCTTATTGCGTACAACGATTTCAGATATGTTGGTTCGATAAGCATTGCTAAAAGCGACTTTTTTGCTTCGCTCTGGGGTTTTCGTCATTCCTGCAGCAATGACATCACCCTTTCCGCTGAGTAAAGCAGGGATTAGCTGCTCGAAAGGCATGGCAATAAAGATCATGTGAACCTTTTTGTCAGCAGTACGACCCTTGTTTAGATAATTCTCAAACGAGTGCATCAGCTCATATTCGAGGCCTGCCTGTTTACCCTTAACGATGAAGTAATTCGTAGCATTGTAATTGACCAGTACCCGAATAGTGCGTTTACCCGTTTTTATCGGATCGACTTTGCGTGACTGCAGGATGAGGTCAATCTCTTCGCCCATCGTGGCATTTTTTTCTGCTGACGCAGTCGTAGCAGTATAAGCCTGATTAAATGATGAGAAAAAAATGAGTGCTACCACAGCAATAGATTTAGCAATCCAGTTTAATCTTCGCATGTATTTTTAATCCTGAGATATAGTTTCAGGTTGCTGGGTAGAAGACGTGATATTTTGTTGCATAAATACACTCATCTTATATTGTGGCTAATTACAGGTATTTATTTTGCAGCGGCCTTCTCACGCTCCCGGTCTTTTTCCGCCAGGCCAACAAGGTAATTTACCACACTTAACATCTCTTCCTGGCCGCCTGCAAGAGACGAGGAGACCAGGTAGCGACCATCAACTATCAAGGATGGGACACCGGTAATGCCATACCGTTTTGTCATTATCCGTGCCTGCCGGCTTAACGAGTCAACACTGAAAGAGTTATAGGCATCGATAAATGCACTCCTGTCGACACCCTGAGCTGCCACAAAGTCTGCGATCTGATCTTCAGTCATTAACTTCTGTTTTTTAACGTGCATCGTATACATGAGTTCATGATGCAGTTTTTGTGTCTGATCAAGTGCGTCGAAGGAATAGTATGCGCGTGCATGAGGTACCCAACTGTCTCTGAAAATACCGGGCATGCGGACAAACTTGGCATTTGCAGGTATGCCGTCTTTTAGCCATTTATTCAGAGGTTCTTCCAGGTAGTAGCAGTGCGGGCAGCCATACCAGAAGATTTCTCTTACCTCGATTTTATCGCCTGTACTAACAGGGAATGGCTTACTGTACTTCGTGTACTCTACGCCTTCGGAATATTGTTCCGCCATTAAAAGTGTCGGTAACAGGAAAAGCAGGAATAGCAGCGAGAGTGATTTTTTAATTGTCATTTCAGTATCCTTGTAGATTGACGTACTCAGAAGATGATATATCAGGTCTGAGAATATTTGTACTCCAGACCCTGTAGTAATTTGTCATGAATGCCAGCAAAGCCGCCATTACTCATGACCAGAATGTTGTCTCCAGGCTGACTCCGGGAAACTATTTCATCGACCAGTGTGTTGATGTCAGTTTGAATGCTTAGCGGAATTTGGCCACATGTCATATCGGACATGTTCCATTCGAGATCATTCGCCTTATAGACAAAAATACGGTCAGCAAGTTTCAGGGAATTTGCCAGTGTTTCTTTATGTACACCCATTTTCATCGTATTGGAGCGTGGTTCGAGGACTGCAATAATTTTTTCGTCGCCGCAGTGCTTCCTAAGGCCTTCAAGTGTTGTTGAAATCGCCGTTGGGTGGTGGGCAAAGTCATCATACACGGTAATGTTATTGATGGTACCGCGGACTTCCATTCTCCGCTTGACGTTCCTGAACTGACTTAACGCCGTGATGGCCAGTTCAGGTTCTATGCCAATGTGAGCGGCAGCCGCGATTGCTGACAGGGCATTGGCGGCATTATGCGCACCCATTAATGGCCATTCGAGTATGCCTTGCTCCACTCCCTGGCGCTGAACGGAAAAGCTTGAGAAGTCCTCTTTCAGACTAACAGTTTGCCATTCACTATTCGCTGAATTGTCTATACTGAAGTAGGTTTTTTCAGACCAGCAGCCCTTTTTTATCACGTCCTGCAGGTCTTTATCATCGGCATTGATGACCAGTTTACCTGACCCCGGTACAGTGCGTACGAGGAAGTGGAATTGCTGTTTGATCGCATCAAGATCAGCAAAAATATCCGCATGGTCAAACTCGAGGTTATTCAGAATCAGTGTTCTTGGGTGGTAATGAATGAACTTTGATCGTTTATCGAAAAAAGCAGTGTCATACTCATCAGCTTCAATGACAAAATATTTCCCTCCGCCTGCACGGGCCGAAATTCCAAAATTCTGTGGTATGCCACCAATAAGAAAGCCGGGTTCAAGTCCTGCATGTTCAAGGATCCATGCCAGCATGCTGCTCGTTGTCGTCTTGCCGTGCGTGCCGGCAGCAGCCAGTACATGACGCCCCCTGAGGAAATGTTCTGCCAGCCATTGCGGGCCAGATATGTAGTTCATGTCCCGCTCAAGAACCACTTCAACTTCAGGGTTGCCACGAGAGAGGGCATTGCCAATGACAACGATGTCCGGTTGCGGATCGAGATTGGCCGCATCATAGCGGTTAACTTTGATGCCGAGTTCTTCCAGCTGCGTGCTCATAGGCGGATAGGGGTTGCTGTCTGAACCTGTAACGGTCACGCCCATTTCCCGGGCAAGCACGGCAATCCCCCCCATGAATGTTCCACAGATGCCGAGGATGTGGATATGCACTACTTCACTAAATCCTGCTGAATTTCGTTAGCAAAAAGACTCAGCATGCTCATCCCAACGATCACCTGCGTAATGATACTGATCATGATGGCTTTGCCTCTGCTGGTTTCAAGGGCGTTACGGTAGATGTGTACCATGACTACAAATGACCAGACGGCCAGTGCAATGACAGCCAGCAGGGGAAGGCTGGCCTGTTGCTGTGCTTCTTCACCGATGGACAGCAACCAGGTACGAAATGGCCAGACTACAAGTTGCATCAGTACACTGGTGCCAAAAAATGCCGTCAATGTTTGCGTCGCCCGCTCCGTTTTTTTATTGATTGAGAGGATAACCACCACTGTGGCGGTGAGAATGGCAACCTGGGTTACGGCAAAGATCAGCTTGCTGATGAAATCAGTGTTCATGTGATCACCGAGTATCGCCGTCAGGATAAGCAGGAAACCACTAATAATTAGCAGCTGTTGTGATGCTGGCAAATCCTGCGGGCCACGACGTAACCGTAACAGGTCGAGAAAGGTAATAATTAAAGAGTTCACTGGCGTCTTGTATTGTTGGTTGGGTTGAACAGGGTGTACATGAGAGAATGGCTCGTTAATAGCTGAATTTACGAAGATCTGTATACGTTAATATCTGAACAGGAATACAATGAGTAATAATAAGACATTTTATATCGAGAGTGCTGCTGAATTAAAGGCATTATGTACTGAATTACAAAATAGCACATGGATCGGCGTTGATACGGAATTCATGCGTGAACGCACCTATTATCCCGAGCCCTGCCTGATTCAGTTATCTGCTGATGCGGGAATTGCCTGTGTAGATGTTCTTACTATTGATGATTTTACGCCGCTAAAAGAGATACTGTGCCGAAGTGATATCGTTAAATTGATGCATTCCTGTAGCCAGGATCTGGAAATATTTCATTTATTATTTGATGAAATCCCGCCGAATATTTTCGATACTCAGGTAGCGGCAGCTTTTCTTGGCAAAGGTGACCAGGTTTCCTATGCGGCTTTAGTTGAAGATATCTGCGAGGTAAAGCTGCACAAGGCACATACCCGCGCCAGGTGGTGCAACCGCCCGTTATCTAAGGAAGAAATCCTCTATGCTGAAGATGATGTTCGCTACCTTTCTGCACTACAGTCTTCCCTGACAGAGGCGCTCGAAAGACTCGGTCGCAAAGAATGGTTTGATGCAGAAATGCAGGCCATAACAAATTCTTCAGTCTTTGCCATCAATGACAGCAATGCCTGGCAACGGATGAATGCTCTGCAGCAAATGAGTGGGCGACAACTCGCAGCAGCAAAAGCACTGGCAGGATGGCGCGAAAACCTTGCACAGTCACGAGATAAACCAAGAAGCTGGATACTGGCAGACAAGGTATTGCTTAGAATTGCCAATTCACTTCCCGAAACGAAAAAGGAACTCGCGTTAGTTGAAGAAATAACAGATGGTTTTGTAAAGCACCAGGGTGAAAGAGTTCTGGCAATTATTAAACAATCCGCAGAACATAACGAATCTGATCAACCGTCAGGACCTGGGCGACCGGGTGCCAGGGAAAAGGCATTGAAAAAGGAACTGGCCATAATCCTCGATGCGGCAGCTAAAAAGATGGATATACCGGCTTCGCTACTGGGGACACGGCGTGATCTGACTGCATTGATACACGGTGATAGAGAGCTCGCCGTGTTGCAGGGCTGGAGGGCTGAGGTTGTGGGACACAAGTTGTTGGATCATTTGCAAGAACAGGAAGACCTGTTACA
>JASJFV010000002.1:0-15828 GCA_033791885.1 Gammaproteobacteria bacterium
GAAGACTTCGTGGCCCAGGTCATCGCGGCCGTGGAGGATGCCGGCATCGCCTACAGTGATCTGGAACTGGAGATCACCGAGGGCCAGATCGTGGAATACCTGCCACTGGTCGAACAGGCGTTCCAGACTCTCAACGCTATGGGCGTACGCATTGCCATCGATGATTTTGGTACTGGTTATTCCGCCCTGGCTTACCTGACCCGATTGCACTGGAGCACAGTGAAAATTGATCGGACGTTTCTGAAGGAGGTCCCGCATGATGCCAATGCGGCAAAGGTGGTGTCCGCGATGATCGCCATGGCTGGCGAACTGGGCTTGCGCGTCACCACGGAAGGGGTGGAAACCGAAGCGCAATACCGGTTTCTCGTCGAGGCGGGTTGCCACAATGGTCAGGGCTATGGGTATGCCCGCCCCCAGCCGGCTGAGGACTTCCTGCGCCTGCTGCGGTCGCCTGAGAGAACGGGCTGGCACCATGACAAGGTGGGTTGAGAGATGATCTCCACTACACAGAATAACAAATTGTGTGTCCCCGGGCTGTATGTATCGGATACTGTGTCTATACTCAACAGTAATCAGGGGGCACAGCTCACGGGTTTTCAAGGAAAAAAACTGTGTAGCTGTAACCTCACACTGTATGGATTATTAAGTAGCGAATATCAGTCCTTATATCATATATGAAACGATGCATGAACAATCTGCGCGATCCTCTCCGGCCATCAGCCCTGCGTTACCGGCTGGCGTTCTTCTTTGGTCTGATGATCCTGATGCTGGTGTGCTTGCGTGGAGTGGAGGCGCAAGACAGCCTGTCGAGTACTGATATCGGTTCCGGACTCCTGCCACGAAACATCCAGTTAACCATCTTATCTACCAATGATGGTCTGTCTCAGGCAACCGTAAATTCAATAGTGCAGGACAAACATGGATTTATGTGGTTTGGCACCCAGGAGGGGCTGAACCGCTATGATGGCTATAATTTTACGGTTTATCAGCATCATCCCGAAGATCCCCGTTCGCTTGCTCACGACTGGGTATGGACGACCTATGTTGATCAATCCGGTCAGCTTTGGATAGGCACAGACGGGGGTGGATTGAGTCAATATGTGTACGAGTCGGATGATTTCATCAACTTCAGGCATGATCCATCCGATCCTTCAAGCCTCAGCAGCGACCGAATCCGCGTCATCTTTCAGGATAGTGAGGGCGTACACTGGTTCGGAACTGATGGCGGCGGTCTCAACCGGATGAATACCACGGATGGAAGTTTTAGCCATTATCGGCATGACCCCGAGGATGCCTCGAGTCTGCCTGACGACAAGGTGGAAGCGATCATTGAAGGCCAGAATGGCATGCTGTGGATTGCCACCAACAATGGGCTGGCGAGATTCGATCGCCGCAACCAGGCCTTTCATCACTATCAGCATGATCCAGCAAAGCTGGATAGTCTGGTAGACAACCAGGTAAGTGCTCTGCATGAGGATACGGATGGTGGCTTGTGGATCGGTACGCAAAAAGGCCTCTGTCACTTTAATGTCGCAACCGGCAGTTTCAGAAGATTTCAACATGACCCACAGGATCCCAACAGCCTGAGCCACAACGAGGTACGGGCTATTCACCAGGACCATAATGGTACCCTGTGGATAGCCACTGATGCCGGCTTGAATGAATGGCGCCGTGACAAGCAGAGTTTTATTCGCTACTCGCGTGATCCCCTGAACCGTACGAGCCTTCCCAACAACCGGGTCACCAGCCTGTATCAGGACCGTGGCGGGGTGCTTTGGATTGGTACTTACAATGGAATCGGCAAATGGAATTTCATCAGTGACACTTTCATGCACTATCGACAGGTTTCGGATAGTCAATCAAGTCTCAGCAATAATCTGGTCACCGGCATATCAGCCTCTCAGAAAAGCATCTGGATCGGCACCTATGGAGGTGGTCTGAACCAACTGGATATCGCCAGCGACAAAATCAAGTACCATCAACATGATCCGGCAAACAGCAATAGCCTGAGTGATGACCGGGTGATGGCAGTGTTTGCAGATAATACCGGCCAGGTATGGACGGGTACACGTAATAATGGATTGAGCCGATTCAATCCGGAAACAGAAATCTTTACCCATTTTAAACATGACCCGGATAACAAAAACTCAATCAGTTCCAACAGTGTCACCAGCATTTACGCCGATGACGATACTTTATGGATTGGCACTTACGGCGGGGGCCTGAATAAACTGGACTTAAACAACGGCCTGTTTACCCACTATCGGCATGATGCTGAAAACAGCTTTTCAGTCAGCAGTGATCGTGTCCTGGCGATTTATCGCGACAGCTCAGACACTCTCTGGATCGGAACTGAAGACGGCGGTCTCAACCAGTTTGATGAAACAAACCAGACATTCATCCGATACCAGCATGATCCCGAGCAGGCATCGAGCCTTGGAAGCGATACCGCATGGGATATCCTGGAGGGTCAGGATGGCTCACTCTGGATTGCAACCAGGGATAGCGGTCTGAACCGATGGTCGCTCGCCGATCGCCAGGCTGGTAGAAGCGTATTCAGTAAATATCTCAAGCAGGATGGCCTGATCAGCAACACGCTGCACGGGATTCTGGAGGATACAAATGGTGTGCTTTGGTTGAGCAGCAACCGCGGGCTAACGCGATTCGATCCAGACAACAACACTTTCCGCCAATTCGATGAATCAAACGGCTTGCCGGGTAAAGAGTTTACCTTTGGGGCCAGATTCAAACATGTAGATGGGACATTGATTTTTGGTGGCACAGACGGCCTTGTCGTATTTGATCCGGCAATGATTCATACCAATCAGCACAAACCCGAGATCGCGGTTACCGCCATGCTGCAAATGTCACCCGTCATGAAAAGCTTCAGCACGAACCCCATACCGACCAATCTCGCTCTGGATTATCGTGACTATGCGATCAGTTTTGACTTTACCGCATTTGACTATACTTCTCCAGACAAAAATCGTTACCAATACACTCTGGAAGGATTCGAACAAGACTGGATTGAGTCCAACAGTTACCGACGCGCAAGCTATACCAATCTCCCTGCCGGCGACTACACATTCAAGGTCAAGGGAGCGAATAATGACGGTGTATGGAGCGAAGATGTGGCCGCCATCAAGATCCACGTTACGCCACCTCCCTGGAAAACAGGTTGGGCCTACGCCCTTTATATCATCCTGGTATTGAGCGCCCTGTTGCTGATCCTGCGCGGCCAGCTGAATAGACTCAAACAGGCTGAGATACAGCGCAAGGAACTTGAGACCCAGGTGAATACGCGAACAAAAGAGCTTCAGGAGCAAAACAAAGAGCTGGAAGAACTCTCAAAGCAACTGGAGAAAGCCAGTTATACCGATCAATTGACCGGGCTCAACAATCGCCGCTACCTCCACCAGATCATGGAGTCAGAAATGGCTGCGCTGGATAGATATCCAGAAGACAAGCCAACAGATAGTGACAAGCCGGTCACACAGGACATTTCCCCCGGCCTGTCCATCATCATGATCGACCTGGATGGATTCAAGCTGATCAACGACGAATACGGGCATCACGCAGGTGATCTTGCTTTACTCCAGGTCAGGGACGTTCTGTATAAATGCTGCCGTAAGTCTGACAGCATCATTCGATGGGGTGGCGATGAATTTGTCATTGTAGGGCGTCACTCCAGCCGCCTGGGTGTTGAAAAATATGCAGAACGTATGCGGCATGAACTGGCAAATCATCAATACCACATTGGCGGGGGACATGTGGCTCGACTGTCAGGCTCGATTGGTGTGACCATGATTCCGTTTATCCCGAACAGTAGCAATGTGCTTTCCTGGGAACAGGTCATCACCATTGCCGACCAGGCAGCCTATCTGGCGAAAGAAAACGGCCGCAATGCCTGGGTGGGCCTGTATGGTTCACGCCGGATGACATCTGATGACATCTTTGAGCGTATGAAGAATGACCTGGAGAGTCTGGTCAAACAGGGATTGGTGGAAGTCTCGACATCCCTGGCGACTGCACTGGATTTTTCGAAGAAAAAAATCAGATCAAAGCTTAGCTAAAACATCACTACCAGACATCGAGAACACAAAAATAATGCGCCATAAAGTTAACAGCCAGTTGTATGCAATATTACCGCTCGTATTACTGGCAGGCTTCGGGCTGGCAAGCTTCGGGCTATGGGCGAAGACGCTATTGCCAACCCTGACACAGAACCATCAGGCGAGGCAGTATACAATCGAGCAGTTCCTCGATATAACGCATTACCAGGGCAACTCGTTTTCGACTGATGGCTCAAAAATCCTTCTCAGTAGTGATCAGTCCGGGGTGGACAATGCCTTTGCTATCCAGCTAAAAGGAGGCAGGACTACCCGGCTGACAGCTTCGACTGACACATCCATTCAGGTCCAGAGTTACTTTCCCCATGACCACCGTTTTCTTTATCTTGCCGATCACGAGGGAAATGAGCTGGATCAACTCTATGTGCGTGAGTTGGACGGTTCCAGGATTGACCTGACCCCAGGCAATGATCACCAGGTCAGGTTTCTCGGCTGGGCACAGGATGGATTGAGCCTGTTTATCAGCACCAATGAAAGAGATCCGCGATTTTTCGATATCTATGAAATACGGGCCGATGGATATGAGCGGTCCCTGCTCTTCGAAGATAAACAAGGCTATGAGTTTCAACAGATATCCCCGAACAAACGCCTGCTCTCTTTCATCAGAACAAACAAACGCGAGGACACTGACATCCTGCTGTATGATCGGCAGACACAAATCATGAAGAACCTGACTCCTGATCCTGGTGACATCGAATATCGTCATCAGGCATTCAGTGCTGACAGTCAAAGCATCTTTTACACCAGCAATCAGAACACCAACTTTACCTATCTCGTGCGCGAGAACCTCAAGACAGGACAAAAACAAGTGGTCCTGAAAACTGACTGGGACATCAGCTTTGCGAAATTATCCCACCGGGGCAGGTATCTGGCCGTTGGCATCAACAAAGATGCGGCAATAGAACTCAAAATACTGGATGGCGATAGCTTGAAGCAGGTTCCACTCCCCATTTTGCCCAGTGGTGACATTACATCAGTCAGCTTCTCCCGCGACGAAAACATGATCACATTCTATGCCAGCACCAGTCGCTCTCCACACAATCTTTTTTTACTTGATCTCACTAAAATGCGACTGAGCCAACTGACTTCCGCGCTCAGCCCGGAAATCGATGGTAACGATCTGGTAGAAGCGGAAACCGTGCGTTTTGCCTCGTTCGATGGCATGCAGATACCAGGCCTGCTATTCAAACCCAGGGGAGCAAGCGTCGAACACAAGGTACCGGCACTGGTCTGGGTTCATGGAGGACCGGGTGGACAAACACGCAATGAGTTTCATCCACTCATTCAATATCTTGTTAACCATGGCTATGCTATTTATGCCATCAACAATCGCGGAAGCTCTGGTTATGGCAAAGATTTCTTTATGGCGGATGACCGGAAACATGGTCAGGCTGACCTGCAAGATTGTGTGGCGAGCAAGTCTATGCTTATTGCAACCGGATATGTGGACCCTGAGCGCATCGGCATTATTGGAAAAAGCTATGGTGGTTACCTGGCATTGGCCGCCATGACATTCCAGCCCAGGGAATTTGCCGTCGGCGTCGATCTTTTTGGCATATCAGACTGGATACACACCCTGAATAATATGCCTGTTTGGTGGGAGTCAATACGTCAGGCACTTTTCACCGAGATTGGCCACCCTGAGAGGGACAAAGATTACCTCAGAGGCATTTCGCCGCGCTTTCATGCCAAAAATATCGTTAATCCGCTGATGATTTTACAGGGCAACAATGATCCACGGGTGAGCAAGTCCTCGTCTGACCTCATGGTTGCTACACTTGAGCGTAATGGCACACCAGTGAAATATCTTGTTTTTGAAGATGAAGGTCATCGCCTGAGCAAAAAGGAAAACAGGCTACGTGCTTATGAGTCAATTCGTAGTTTCATCGATAAATACCTGATGCGCCGCCAGCAAATAGATTGACAAGGCAGATGAAGAAATATTCACCGACTCGAAATATTAGAAATTAGGTCTATACTCATTTTTAAGCACTATCAGCACGGGGATTCTTTTTATAGCAGGACACAGGGGCCTACTACGAAACATCAATTAACAATAAAGTAGAGATAAGCCCTGACTCCAATAATTGACCTTTTGCCTGCCAGTGGCAAGGTCATATTGAAATTGGTATTAAAGAACCCTCTCCATATGCCGATAACTGGATTAACCACTCTAACAAAAAATAATAAAACTTTAACGGATGGTATTATGCTTAATCCAAATTTGACCTTACTCAAGTATCGCCCGGAGTTAGTCCTGGCCATTGTCCTTGGTATGTTTTCCTCGCTGTCATTGCCAACATCCGCGGGCGCTGCCGAGGAAAGGCTGAAATTAGACAAGTTCGAGGTAACTGGATCGCGTATCAAGCGCACCGATATCGAAGGCGTGTCATCCGTCATGGTGATGGACCATGCATTTATTGAAAAATCAGGATTCACATCCCTTAGTCAATTGTTCAGAGATGTGATCTACCAGTCCTCCGGAATGGTTGATGAGCAGTTTACCCAGGGATTTACCCCTGCATCCGCGGGCATAGATTTGCGCGGCATGGGTGTTAATCGAACGCTGGTATTGGTCAATGGCAGACGTATGCCAATGTTTCCATTTGGTCAGGAAGGCAGTGCCAGTTTCGTGGATATCAACCTCATTCCATTGAGTGCCGTGAAACGCGTGGAGGTACTGAAGGAAGGAGCATCTGCTATTTATGGATCCGATGCCATTGCTGGCGTGGTCAACATCATCCTGTGGGATGATTACGAAGGGCTAGAAACCTCGCTACAATACGGTCAGACCAGCGAGGGTGACGGTGAAGAAATCCGGCTCAACCTGATCGGCGGCCATACCGGTGAAAAAGGCAATGTTACATTTGTTGTTGATTACCTGCAGCGGGATACGGTTTGGGCAAGAGACCGGGAGATTACTGCATCAGCCAACGGCCCCATTGACGACCGCAGCAGCTTCGGCAATCCCGGCACCATCATACGTGCGGATGGTTCGAGAGAACCGGATCCTCGCTGCCCTGCAGACCAGATCGTCGGCACAAACTGCGTGTATGATTATGCCAAGGATGTCACGCTAATCCCCGAAGTCAGACAATGGGGATTGCTCTTGTCTGGAGATTATTCGATCACTGACAGCATCAATGTGTTTGCCAATGCTAACTACACGAACCGAACATCGGAAAGGGATTTGGCCGCATCATCCGGGACCTTCGCGGTGCCTGGCGGTGTCAACACCCTTTATCCGGGAGAAGATGTGGCGGTAAAATATCGACTTAATGAACTCGGCCCCCGCACCGATGAATTCGAAACTGATAGCTACAATCTGCTGACTGGATTAAACGGTTATCTCGATGACTGGGACTGGGAACTGGCAGTTGGCACTGGCAAGATCGATACTTCGAGTACTGGTGTGTCGGGCTATACCACCCAGGCAGACGTTGAAGCTTCGATTGCGAGTGGTGATCTCAACCTGCTGGGAAACAGTCCAGGTTTCAATCCGGAAGATATCAGCTATATAACCACACGTAACGGCGAGACCGAACTCAATCATGTCGATTTTGAGATCACTGGTGCGCTGCTTGAAACCCGGCATGGCGCTGTGCAAGCCGCAATTGGTGCTGAATACAGGGATGAGAGTTATAGCGAGAAATTCGATCCGGTCACCGAAAGCGGCGATATTCTCACCATCGGTGGCATATCCGGTGAAGGTGATCGTCAAGTGTCGGCAGCCTATGCCGAGTTTTCCGTCCCGGTGCTGAGTAACCTGGAGTTGCAACTGGCAGGGCGCTACGATGATTACAGTGACTTTGGCAGCACATTCAACCCGATGCTCGGCCTCCGCTGGCAACCCCGTGACGATTTATTAGTTCGCGCCAATGCCGGAACCGGTTTCAAGGCGCCGGCATTGCATGAGCTTCACTCCAATGAAGTGGTCTCGTTTGAGAGTGTCTTTGACCCGGTGGTAGGTGAGATCGTCGAAGTCCCGACCCTGGCCAATGGCAACCCGGACCTGGAAGCTGAGGAATCGGAAAACTATACCCTGGGAGCGGTATGGGATGTCACCCAGCACTGGGATATGAGTATCGACTACTGGCGGATTAAAAACGAGAACGCTGTCACCAGCGCAGCGCAGTACTATGTCAACAACGAAAACCTCTTTCCGGACAGCGTCGTGCGTGGACCTACCGATGATATCAGGGTGATCTTCAGCCAGTTCCAGAATGTCGCGGCACAAAAGCTCTGGGGTATAGACCTGGACACTGGCGTCAACTGGCAAACGGACCAGGCAGGGCAGTTCCGCTTCACCCTTGCCGGAACCTATCTGGGATCTTTCGAACAGGAGCCTGTCGAAGGTGCCGGCTTCGAAGAGCTGGCCGGCAAGGACGGTCGCCCGGAATGGCGTGCGCAATCTGCACTGATGTGGAACAAGTCGGCCTATGCAGCCAGCCTGACGCTGAATTATGTTGGCGGTTATGATCGCCGAATCATTGGCATGGAAGATGATAAAGTAGCCTCATGGACGACTATCGACGGCCAGTTCAACTGGATGCCAGGAGGTCTCCGCGGAGGCAAGGTGACTTTCGGTGTGCAAAATATTTTCGATGCGCCACCACCTGAAGATCCTTACCTCGAAGGCTGGCCGTTCATCAATCGCGAGCTGCACAATCCACGGGGGCGATTTATCTACCTGGGCTATAAGCATGACTTCTGATTCGGGTGTAGCGAAAACTGAAAGGTCTGATTGATGAAGGCGTTAGCATTGGCCTGTGCCTGCCTGATGGTTCCGTTCACGCCGTTACAGGCCGCAGATCCGCTGCAGGGCAGTATCCGCTTACAGACCGAAGTTGGACATGATGCGGTAGAGTCACAGCAACAGGTTAATCAGCTGTACGATGAGAAACAACGTTTGCTCGAGGAGTACAGGTCGATCAACAGCGAACTGCAGAGTCTGCAGCAATACGACAACCATTTGCAAAAAATGATGTCAGCACAGGAACAAAAAATCATCTCCCAAAAACAACAGATGGATGAGATTGATGTGACTCACCGGGATGTGGTTCCATTGATGGCGCGGATGGTGGAAACCCTGGAACAGTTCATTGCACTCGATGTGCCATTTCTCATTGATGAACGTCGGGAACGGGTTGCAAATCTGAAAGACCTGCTCGACAAACCCGATGCTTCCGTCGCGGAAAAATACCGTCGGGTCATGGAAGCTTATCAGGTGGAAACAGAATACGGCCGCACCATGGAGGCCTATCCAGACAGCCTGCAGCTGGACGGACAGGAGAAAACGGTAGATTTCCTCAAGGTTGGCCGAATCGGACTGATCTATCGCAGCCTGAATGGAGATGAAATGGGTTTGTGGGACCAGCCCAGCAGATCCTGGCAACCGCTGGCGAAAGATTACCGGCGCTCACTGGCCCAGGGCTTTCGTATGGCAAAGAAACAGCTGACACCTGATCTGCTGAAGCTGCTGGTGCCGGCACCGGAGAACCTGTAATGAGGTTCAGGGAGTTAATTCTGCCTTTTCTGATTTGCTGGGGTCTCACGGCTACCACAGAAGCTGCCACACCATCCAGCCTGAGTGAACTATTGGAAAACGTACGGCGCAACCAGCAGCAACAGGAGGTCACGAACAGCGAGAGGGAGCAGCGCTTCCTGGCGGAGAAGGACACCCAGGAACAACGTTTGCATACTTTGCAGCAAGCGCTTGAAGCCGAGCAGCGGCGTAGTACGCAACTGCAGCAGACGTTTGATCAGAACGATGAGACAATCGCCAGCCTGGAGACGAAACTGCAAGCAAGATCAGGTTCCCTGCTGGAATTATTCGGTGTCTACCGCCAGGTTGCAGGCGATACCGCAGCCCTGTTCAAGGATTCTCTGATCTCCACACAAATACCGGGGCGTGTGCAACAGGTCAAACAACTCGCAAAGCATGACAGCATGCCTTCGATTCAGCAGCTGGAGTCCTTGTGGTTTCTCCTGCAACAGGAAATGACGGAATCCGGCAGGGTGCTAAGCTACCCGGCCCGGGTCGTTGCTGCGGACGGCAATGAACGTGAACAGCAAGTAACCCGAGTGGGCGTCTTCAATGCCGTGTCGTCTGGTCGATTTCTGCGCCATCTACCCGATAGCGGCAAGTTGCAGGAACTGCCACGACAACCCGCAACACGCTATCTGGAGCTTGCTGCCAATCTTGAGAAAGCTACCACAGGTATGCATTCCATGGTGATCGATCCCTCCAGGGGTTCGGTTTTCTCACTGTTGATGCAGACACCTGATCTGATCGAGCGCATCCGGCAAGGCAAACTGATTGGATATGTAATCATTGCGGTGTGTGTCATCGGACTCTTCATCGCTCTCGAGCGCCTGCTTCACCTGTTCTATGTGGGGCGCAAGGTGCGTCAACAGCTTAAAAGCGAAAGCCCCGATCGGAATAATCCTCTGGGGCGTGTCATGGCGATTTATCGGGAAAACACCAGTCTGAGTGCTGAAACGCTGGAACTGAAGATGGATGAGTCGATCCTCAAGGACAGTTCACGTCTGCAACGGGGTTTGTCGAGCATTAAGATCCTTGCAGCGATCGCCCCTTTGCTGGGTTTGCTCGGAACGGTGACCGGTCTGATCGAAACCTTTCAATCAATCAGCTTATTTGGCGCCGGTGATCCGGGACTGATGGCGGGTGGCATTTCTCAGGCGCTGGTGACCACTGTACTTGGGCTCACCACTGCCATTCCACTGATACTGCTGCACAGCATGCTGGCAAGTCGCAGCAGACACCTGGTCAGCCTGCTGGAGGAACAGAGTGCGGGTATTATCGCACTGCACGCAGAGAAAAGTGAGCGGCATGCCAGTCTGGCCTGAATCACTTGAACATATCCTGTTATTCATGGAGCGTGGTGGCACCGTGCTCTGGGGTATCTTTGCAGTCTCCCTGGTGCTTTGGAGCCTGATCATCGAACGCTACGTTTATCTGCTGCAGACCCATCCAAAATATCTCAAACAGATGATGGAGAACTGGCGGTCGCGCAGCGATACGAATTCCTGGGCAGCCCATAAAATCCGTGAGGCATGGTTGTCCGAAGCATCCCTGCAGCTAACCCGCTCTCTCTCCTTGATCAAGGCGCTGGTCGCGGTGTGCCCCTTGCTGGGACTGCTGGGAACGGTGAACGGGATGATCCACGTTTTCGATGTCATGGCCATTCAGGGCAGCAGTAATGCCCGTGCTATGGCTGCCGGTGTTTCGATGGCAACCATGCCTACTATGGCCGGCATGGTGGTTGCATTGTCCGGGCTGTATTTCAGTAGTCAGCTACAGCACAGAGCAGGACTGGAACGTCAGCGGGCTGCCGAACTGCTCTATGCCAGCGAACAGGAACGATGAAAAAAAAGCGCCTTCAGCCCAGGGAAGATGAATCGGAGATCAACCTGACACCGATGCTGGATGTGGTGTTTATCATGCTGATTTTCTTTGTCGTTACCGCATCGTTTCTGAAAGAGACGGGGGTGGACGTCAGCCGACCACAAGCCAGCACCGCAGTCCGCAAGGAACATGGCAATATCCTGGTGGGCATTACAGAGAGTGATGAGGTCTGGATAGACAGGCACCGTGTGGACATAAGGGCCGTCAGGGCCAACATCGAACGCCTGCATGCGGAAAATCCTGAAGGCGCCGTCGTTATACAGGCCGACAAGGCGGCAAAAACCGGTCTGTTGGTGCAAGTCATCGATCAGGCGCGCATGGCGGGTATCGCCGACGTCTCGATTGCGGCAGTGTTGCGTGATTAGTCTGCGATGTAGTCCGCGGTGTGCTGTGCAATTCATGACATGCGCCGCAATAGTTTAATAGCCCCTTAATGCAAGGTAGTGTGAACGAATAACCAACATGCGTATTGTCATCTCAAGCCTCGCTGCTTTGTTCGTTACTCTGGTGCTGTTCTACCTCATGCAGAGTATGATCAAAGGCAGTGGACAGCCAATCGAAAAGCCTCTCGATTATGGTGTGGTGGATTTCGTGCGTCTGCAACAGGAACCGGCAGACAGCAAAACTGAGTCCGTGCAACGAATGCCCGCCAGGCGGCCAGCACCCTCTCCGCACACACCACAGGCATTGTCGACGCAGCTGACTACGGCTCCGCCACCTGCAACACCACAACTGGAGTTCACCGCGGAGTCCTTACCGAGCCTGCGACTGGGTAAACCCTATCTGGACCCGGCGACAGCAGTCATACCGAAAGGAAAGCCACTAAAGACACCGGCAAGCATCAGTTCGACCCTCCCAGCGAATGGCAATATAGCAGGTGTCGATACATCAACTGTATCCACTGATGCGGCCCCGCCCCTGCAAGGCGGGAGTGGCGATGATGAGGCTGAAGCGATACCGATATTCAAGATGGACCCCAAATACCCCCGCAAGGCGGCAAGAAGCAGGATAGAGGGTTGGGTCAAGCTTGAGTTTACCATCACCGAAAACGGTACAGTGACCGCTCCCGTAGTGGTTGATTCCAACCCCCGCAGGACATTTGATCGATCTGCGCTTCAGTCAATACGCCAGTGGCGCTTCAAGCCCAGGCTCGTGGACGGAAGGCCGGTACAACGCAAGGCCTCGCAAATGATCGCGTTCAGGTTGTCGAGGGGGTAGCGATGAGAGCTGTCCTCGTTCTGCTGCTTTGTTTTCTGCTGGCAGGCCAGGTAATGGCCGCAGACAGGGTCGTCAGCGAGTATGTCTACAAACGGTTGACCAGGGTGCATGAACTCATGGAAGAGGACCAGCATGAACAGGCGCTGAAACGGTTACAGAAGATTCGGCCGGCAACAACCAACAGATATGAACAGGCCCTGGTACAGCAGACCTATGGGTATCTGTATGCCGCTCGGGAAGAGTATGGTAATGCCATCGAAGCCTTCCAGAGCTGTCTCGCCCTCTCGGCATTACCGCAGACTGCCCGAAAAAATACTTTATACAATTTAGCCCAGCTACAGCTTGCAACGGCCGATGTCACCCAGGCTATAGTCACTCTCCAGCAGTGGTTCAAACTGGAGAAGCAGGCCACAGCACAAGCTCATGCCCTGGCCGGTACAGCCTATGCCCAGGTTAAACGGTATGACGAGGCAATCGAACATCTGCAACAGGCCATTGCAAAGTCGAGTGATGCGACCGAGACCTGGTATCGTCAGCTGCTGGCGGTTTATTATGATGCCGCCAGGTATAAGGCAGCAGCCCGGTTGCTGGAGCAGATGACACAGCAATTCCCCCAGCGCAAAGTCTACTGGCAGCAGCTTTCCTCTGTTTATCGCTTATTGCATGATGATACAAAGTCACTGGCTGTACTGGAACTGGCCTACCAACAGAGTTTGCTGAGCAGCGAAAGGGAGCTGATCGAATTAGTCCATTATTACCTGTATATGAATATGCCATATCAGGCGGGGAAACGATTGGCCAGGGCATTGCAGGAGGGAAAGGTCTCCTCGACAAGTCAGCACTGGCGATTGCTCAGTGATGGCTGGCTGAGCGCCAAAGAGACACAACACGCCGTGAGTGCCATGGAGCGGGCTGCCGAGTTGGCAGAAGATGCCGAGTCCTATCTGCGGCTGGCACAGCTTGCCTCTCAGACAGAAAACTGGGACCTGGTCATTCATGCTGTAGATCAGGCCTTTCAAATCGGTGACCTGAATGATCCGGGCCAGGGACAGCTACTCAAAGGCATGGCCCACTATTTTAGAGGTGACTATCAGGCAGCCAGGGCTGTATTTGAGCAGGCGCTGACCAATACATCGGTGCAGGCTGAAGCGAGAAAATGGCTTGAATATATGGCCTCGGGTTGAGAACAAGTTCTATTCTTTACTATCGGTTGCAGGCCGTCACCCTGACAGCGCCGCCTTTGCTTGAACGTCCGGATGACATTCTTCCCCTTGCCCATTATTTTCTGGAAAAATATGCCGTACAGAACGACAAGGCTGCAAGACAACTGAGTCCTGACGCGGAAGCCGCATTATTAATTGTTTCTGGCAGGTGGATATACATATCATCCAGATTATCGCCAGTACATTTCAACTCCCGCGTCGTCAAACCAGATCAGTCTCGCAGGTGTCCATCCCCATAGGCGACCCATTTATAGGAGGTCAGTTCCTGGGGCCCGACAGGTCCGCGGGCATGCAGCTTGTCGGTACTGATAC
Organism: Gammaproteobacteria bacterium; assembly: GCA_033791885.1. Lineage (GTDB taxonomy): Bacteria > Pseudomonadota > Gammaproteobacteria > BMS3Bbin11 > BMS3Bbin11 > BMS3Bbin11. The sequence continues at coordinate 14,313 of JASJFV010000002.1, forward strand.
CCACTACAGCACCCATGCCATAGTCCCCGCCGCCGGAGAGACGTGTTGAGGCATTGACCAATACCGAACTGGCATCGACACTGGCAACGAATTGCCGTGCCGTGGCGATGTCATCGGTAATAATGCCATCCGTATGGCCGGAACCGTAAGTATTAATGTGCCCTATGGCTTCAGTTACACCGTCGACAATACGAACAGAGAGGATTCTGTCCAGGTATTCGGTACTCCAGTCTTCTTCGGTGGCCATCTCGATATCGGGTAGTATGGCGCGGGTACGGGCACAACCCCGAAGCGTTACGCCTTCAGCGTCAAACGCTCGCTTGAGTTCGGGAAGCAGCCGTTCACTGGTCTGAACATCTATCAGCAGCGTTTCCAACGCATTGCAGACCTCTACGCGCTGGCACTTGGAGTTGACAGTGACGGCCACAGCTCGTTCCACCGGCGCATCAGCAGCCAGATAAAGGTGACAGATACCTTCATAGTGTTTGATAACCGGAATGCGGCTCTCCGATGCCACGCGCTCAATCAGGCTTTTACCCCCGCGCGGGATCAGCACGTCAACGTAACGATCCATGTGCAGCAGGTGATGCACATTCTCCCTGTCAGCGGACCGTATAATCTGGATTGCGTTATCCGGCATACCGTTCTTCGACGCGGCTTCCTTCATGGCATCGGTCAGGACGATGTTAGTTCGAAGCGATTCCGATCCACCGCGCAGGATGACTGCGTTGCCGCTTTTCAGACAAACAGAAGCCGCGTCAGTCGTTACGTTCGGGCGTGATTCGTAAATGATGCCGATGACGCCGATAGGCACCGTCACCTTGCTGGCCCGGAAACCGTTCGGCCGGGTAAAGCCTTCAAGCGTACGCCCGACCGGATCGGGCAGAGCAGCGATTTCCTTAAGCCGCTTCAGCATGTAATCAAACACCTTATCGGTAATCTCAAGGCGCGCTATCATTGGTTGCGGCAAGCCAGCATTCCATGCATCTTCCAGATCGGCGGTATTGGCTTTGGCAAGCTCGGAGCGAGAATTCTGCAAGGCATCGACCATTGCAGCAAGGGCTGCGGCCCTGGCCTCTCCGCTGACCGCTGCAAGTTCGCGCGCCGCTTTTTTGGCCTGTTTCGCCAGTTGCAGTATGTACTCAGCCGGTTTGCTTGAATCTGACATAATGCTCCTCATGCGTCTGATCAGTTTGTGAAAAATAATTTAAGGTGATGGTAACTATTAGTTTATCAGTAATGCTAGTGGTCTTTGTTTAATCCCTCAGTCCTTTAACATTTAGAAAGTATCATAAGCAATTAATAGAGGTGCCCTTAAGTGTTTTACCATGCAACGGGTTATTGTTTTGTTGGTGATTCATATACATTAAGTTTAATAAGCGTAACATCAGTTGGTTTTCGTGGCCTGAGAAGTCCAGGACGGGCTTATTCATACCTTCCCTAAACCAATCAGTGCCTGAGAGAATGCCAGTAAGTTAAAGGATAACGCTTTGTTTTTTATAATTTTTCATACACT
>JASJFV010000003.1:0-2655 GCA_033791885.1 Gammaproteobacteria bacterium
GTATATTTTAATCCTTTGGTGGAGCTTTGAAATTCTGCACCTTAGCAGAATGAGGCTCAAGAACGAATAGTATTACGTGTTATGTGTGACGCATTACATTCAATCGTAAACGACTGCCTAGTCGGTAAGCCTGTACAGCACCTCTATCTCGGTATCGGCAGCCTGTATTGTTAGATTGGAAGCGACCTGTATGCGGCCAATGCCCTGTATTGTTTTCCTGGCGTTGTCATCAAGTACCTTGTGCCCTGATGAACGGGCTACGCGTACCTGGTTTAATGAGCCGTCATCTTCTATATGCAATGAAAGGCCGACCTGGCCTTCCCAGCCCATACGTCGTGCCATACGAGGATAGGTGAAACGTGTCCTGATCATTTCTTTCAATTGCTGTCGCAGATGATTGAGTGGAATTTGTTGTACATCAACCGATGTATCAGAGTTAAATTGGTTCTCAGGTAATGACACAGACTGACTGCTGCTGTCAGTGGCAGAACGGGCAATATTTTTCTTCGCTAAGTGAAGGTTGTCTGGCTCAGAATTGATTGCTTTCTTGCGGGATGTAGCAGAGCTTGTTCTTTTTGCAGGGAGAGTTCTGCTATCTACATGCTGCTGTGATTTTGATGACGTTTTGTCGACTTCAGTGGCTTGTGCAGCCTCGCTGGCAGACCGGGATGATATCACTGTCACCTGCAACGGGCTGGACAGGTTTACGTACAGGTTTTTTTTTTCCTTATTCGTCGGGATGATGAGAATAAGTCCATGAGCAAGAAGTGAAAGAATAATAAACCACCCCAGCAATTTACTATGCTGTTGAACTTTTATGGGATGGTTCATCTGTATCACGTTTAGTGCTTGTTCATGTAGCGGATATCGAAGAATGCTGACCGGCCCGCAGTATTAAACCCATCAGCAAGCTGATAATCCTCGTCGGTCATATTTTCCAGGCGCAGGCCAAGATGAATCCGATTGCTAAATGATTTGGTTGCAGACAGATTAAGCAGGGTATAGGCATCAAGGATGATATCGCTATAGGCAGAATCAGGCCTCTCGCCAGTATAGGTTAGCTCGGCGCTGGTAGAATAATCATTGCCTACATAGCGCCCGGTGATGCTGTATTTTTCTTTTGCGCGACGGGCTAGCTGTTGATCTGTCGTCAGGTCTTTTGGGTCCTGCAGAGTAACTCCGGCATCAATTACGTAAGGGCCTTTGCGAAACAAATAGGTCAGCTCGATACCACGTGTGCGTGTTTTGTCGATATTTTCATTGCGTCCCGGAAGTGCGCCGTTGAACCCATCCGGGTCGACATAATTAATCAGGTTGTCGATTTCATTTTGAAAAACGCTTACCCGTGTACGGTGTATAGAGGAAGGATTGAATCGAGCACTGAGTTCGATGCTTTTTGATGTTTCGGGATCCAGATCAGGATTTCCTCCAAAGCCAAATCGGTCAGTACTGCCCGGGGCGCGGAAACCGGTGGCATAGGATGCGATCAGTTTCGTTGCATTACTGGCCTGGTAGCCATAACTAAGTTCACCGGTTGTTTTACCATCAAAAGAGCTGTGATCGGTATAGCGCAATCCGGCAGTAAGCTGGTTTGCACCAGATTCAAATTGATCCTGTGCGTAGAGCCCGACCGTTTCTGTATCTTCATCAAAGCCGCTGCCAAAAGACAGTGACTTGGCGTTCTCCCAATAGGTCTGTATGCCGGCTGTAACAAGATTGGATGTACCGATGACAATATCATTCTGCCAGTCCAGCTCATAGCGTGTAGTCTTCAGGTAATCAGTCGACTGCTTCTGTTGAATGTCATCTTTGAAATAGCTGAGTAATAGCTTGCTGACCCAGTTATCCATAGCATTGACCTTTGCATTCAGTGACGAAGAGGCATTCGTGTAATCCTGTGCAACGGGAGTCAAAACGAAATCATAGTAGTCGGTTCGACCGCGACTGCCGAGGAACTGGAAATCAAGGTCTGTATTGCCGAAGGTATTTCCCAGTTTAAGGTTCAGGCTGTCATTTTTGTATGGGCTGTCATCCGTTGTTCCTGTGCGAGCTGGAAAGCCGTCAGTTCGTGCAGCAGAAAGATCGATGCCCAGGCGAATATCGCCATCTTTACGGTGATAGCTAGCGGAGAGTTCCTGCGTATTAAAGCTGCCGAATTTCCATCCTGCTTCAGCTGTCTTACCCTGGCGAGTAAAAATCTGAATGACTCCGCCGAGGGCATCAGAACCGTAAAGTGTAGATCGCGGTCCCATAATGACCTCAATTCGATCAATCATGTTAAGCGGAATGTTCTGTATCGCAGAAACCCCAATCGTGCCGGGGTTCATTTTCACGCCATCAATCATTATCAGGGTGTGATCACTTTCAGCACCACGAATAAAGACAGACGAGGTTTGACCTGGGCCGCCGTTGCTGGCGACATCGATGCCTGCCTTAGTGCGCAATACATCGGCAACAGTGAGTGCCTGTGATTCGAGAATTTCCTTTCGTTCTATGACTGTGCTGGTCGCTAGAACCTGGTCAACACTGTTTGCAGTACGTGTCGCAGTGACTATAACAGGGTTGTTTTCGGGGTCATTTTTGTTTTCTGGGTTTTGCTCAGCCAGAGAAACCACTGGTGACAGGGATAGAAGGAAAGCAATTGGAGCAGCTAAT
>JASJFV010000004.1:0-11197 GCA_033791885.1 Gammaproteobacteria bacterium
TTTGTAAAATATGTTAATAATTTTTATAAAAACAAATTTGTTCAGCGGAACATAGAATTAACTATCAAAACCTATCCATTTTAAATTCGAATTCCACCGCCACCGAATCCTACTACAGGGGGGGGGGACGATAGAGCTATATATCACTTAAGGGATATAGGGAATTTATCTGACCAATAAGCTAGGTTATAACGAAGAAGTATTAACTTATTGTTAATTATTGTTTTATATTTTTGTCCGGTGACGATAACTTCATGAAGCAATGAAGTGTGGGCAGGAAAATATTGTATACATAGAGATTAAATATTAATTAGATAGACAGAAAAGGTGAGTTAAAGCGGTGGTGTCACTGGCGTTTTTGTTTATTCGTTAACAATATCAGTTGACCTGACTCGACCAGACGCTTTGCACCGCCGATCACAGGCCCACCATTAACTTTATGTGCCTGCACCGTGGTGAGCAGCAAAGTTTCTCCAGCATGCGTGTCGAGGTAACCTGTGACATCAACGATTCCAGAGCTTTCCCATGTACCTGTTGTTCTGTGATTCTTATCTGTTGCACCAATGGGTACGACTGCTTTTCTATTTATTTCAGCAATACGTTCTGCAGTGAGTGTCTTTGGGTCGAATTGCCAAATTGAGGATTCGATGCCATTGGCACCAAAGGTGCTAAGACGTGTTGCCGAATCTTCCTGTACATAGATCAAACCGTTATCTGCCCAGGTCAGGTTATCAGGGCTGCGGATACCCATATCCCTGCGTCCATCCTCGTCTGAATCATAAGCAATCATTAACTCTGCGGCGATGCCATTACTGTGGATAGCGGTAAGACTATCAAAGTTTAAAGAAATGAAATAAAGCGTTCCCCAGTCATCCGCTGGATGGATGTCGCCGTAGCCTGTAGATGAAAACACCGCACGAGTCGGATTGGCTGGGTCATTATGCAGGTCCTCTGGACGTGAGAACTGAAAACAACCCTTGTTAAAACCTGCTTGCCGTAATCGATTACTATCCAGGTACCCTTTACCGTCATAACCGTAGTGACCCGCTTTTTCAGCCTGGCGTACATCTAACGGAACGAAGCGACCGTGCGACCTGTTTTTGCTCTTATTGAAATTTTGCGGGTTTATGTGACCTGCATCCGATTTCCAGCAATATAATTGTCCTTCAGTCAGACCGTTTCGTTCAAGAAAACCAGTGTTTTGTGCAAGGTTTTTTTTGCCGAGATATAGATACAGCGGGGCAGGTGCCATGTCGTCTCCCATTAGCAGAGCTACCGTTTCATTATTTCCGGTTTCTAATGGTGTAACATTTTCCCATGAACCCCTTCCAAGTGCCGGCGCAGCATGCAATGTCCTGTGCCGTACGTCGAGTGCCCAAATTGTGCCGCCGTGCGGATGTTTATTTTTTTTCGCTTCCTCACCAGTAAAAAAAATATCATCAACGAAAGCAAAATTTCCGGCCTGAATACTTCGGCCTGAGCAGAATTTGGTTAAACCTTTAGAGCTATCATTCTTTTCATTGATCTGTGAGGCTTGAGAAACAGGTTTAGCTTCGCGGTCATATATAGTGTCGTAGGCAAGTCCTGCGTTGATGATGTTTAAGTTATCTGTACGGATATCAAAAAAGCTGATGCGAGCTCCCGTAAGCTCTGTACCGTTAGCTAATTTGTAGGCATAGCCTTTATTGCTTGCCATCTCGTGGTTAACAAAGATACGCACTACACCTTCTTTTTGTGGCAATGCACCGATACCGTCAAGACGTCCCGGCGGCATATAGGCTTCAAATTGATCGCCAACTGTCAGCAGAGGGACGGCTTGCCACTGTTGATTCGTATTGGCAGAATTCGTCGCCAACATTGATGGCAGGCCGGAGCAGTTTCCCGCAGCTGAAATAACACCGAGAGCAATTAGTAAAATGAGAGTTATTAAAGACTGGTGCATCGGGGAATACCTGGAGAACAGCACCGATATAGTGCTATCTCATTGACTCTATTCTTTCAGATTGATTTTCAAGCGCCCATCTTCGACATGAATATCTTCAACACCGTCCGCAAAGGCTTTCCAGAAACCCTCACTGGTACTGAACTCTTTTACCAGGTCGATGTTCTTCATGCCGCCCAGCCAGGCATTGGGTATCGGAATACCCATGATACTAACGCCACGTAGAACAACAATGGGCTTGCTATTTTCATAAGCTACTTCCAGTCCACCTGTAACGCGAAGAGTTTTCCCCCCCAGTACTGGAAAGTCCTGATCCACGGGTACCAGCAATTTGGCGCTCATCAGGTTGTCAGACAGATCAATCGCCAGTTTTCTGGCCAGATCAGTATTCTTTGCCAGCAGGGAATTGAGTTCCCGCTCAGTAAGGCTGACTTCCCGTTTTGCGCCAACTTCACTGTATGGCTGCGGAGCCAGGTTGCCCTCGGCATTGAATTCGTTTGCCTGCGCGGCTCCCTTGCCATCGCTAGCAGGCGGCATCGATTCCGGTGAGAATCCGAGCTGCTCAAGTTTTTGGTTAAGAACGGCAACTTCTTTCTGTTTCAGAACAACCGGTTCAAAATCTTTAGCGAACACATAGGTGCGCACGGCCCAATAGGTGGCTCCTGCAGTTAATAAAATCGTTGCAAGAATGATCCAGAGAACTTGCGACCAGCGCAGACCCTGTTTTTTATCTGAAGTATTGGTTTCAAGTGAATTTACAGTCATGGTCTCATTCTGCACCAGTTAGGGATTGCCTTCAATCATTACAGAATGTAGTCAATGATTCGCTGCCAGTGGTTATGCCCGTCATGCCGGGTATTTTGCTTGCTGGCCCATCGACCATGACAGACCTGACCTCTATCCAGTCAGCAATATCATCAAGCACACGCTGAGCCTGTAAATCGCGGTTCAGCATGTGGTAACCATTTTCATAAATAATGATTTCTCTTGCATTCTTGCTAGTGTCCGGGAGTGCCTCTAACCAGGCACATGTCGGTTTGCGAGGGACGATCTGATCGTGTTTTCCATACAGGATAAGCGTTGTACCATTTAAATTTGACGATGCCTCGGTGGCAAGGTCCATAAGATTTGTCACACCATATAATACATCCACCCTTGTCGCCTTGATGACTAATGGGTCCCGACCTAGGGCGCGCAACATTTCAATGTTATCAGATGGCATCAGGTCCAGCCCTTCACCCGTCAGTTTTTTTGTCGGTACTGTGTGGGCCGCGATCCACAACAGGGAGCGCTGATACCAGGGCATCGATTGTCTTGACCAGATAGCAGGGGCAATCAGTATGGTGCCGTAAATGTCATTCTTTTCCTGCTTCAATGCTGTCAGTGCCACTGCACCTCCCATGCTTTCGCCGAGGAGAAAAAGCGCTTTATCAGGATAACGATCACGCAATAGCCGCAGCATACTGTTGCTGTCATCAATCAGACGCTGGCTGCCGTGCCACTGTCCGTATCCCTGGGTATTGCCAAATCCCCGCTGGTCATAGCTGATCAGCGAAATTTCTCTGTCGGCCAGGTATTTACCGGTCGATTCAAAACCAAGGCCGTAATCATTCAGTCCGTGAATCGCGAGTACGATTGCCTTGTCGTAAGCAGGGTCACCCCAGCGATGTAACGGTAGTCTGTAACCATCGTTCATCAATGCAAAATCGTCATATAATTGTGTGCTCTCCTGTGTGGGCTCAACTGGAAAGATGTAGGGTTTGGCACAGCCACTAAACAGGGCAGGTACTAACAGGAAAAGGCAAAACTGCTGTATTTTTCGCAACATGAACTGAAGTCTGGATTTTCTACCGGGAGCCTGAACTGGATAACAGTACACTTGCAATGCAGGGAAGCTATCTGGCAACATAGAAATCTTCTTCACCATAATAATTACAAATACACTCTTTCGCGAGGTTATAGTTTTTGGAAAAGCCTATCACGTTAACAATAGACATAAATGACGGGTTGCGTAAGGAGCTTATCAAAATGGCTTCCTACAAGGGCATTACATTGTCTAACTATGTTATTGAAGCAATTAAAATACAGCTGAATCATGATAAGGGTAATCAGTTCGCAGAAAATAACGTTGCTCAGTCAAGTGTGTCACCGGAAGAAGCGGCAAGGGTTCTGAAAGAATTCATCGACGAATCTGATAAATCCTGAAGACTTCGCGCTTCTTAACATACCTTAATAAGTGATATTGATCTCCAGCTTGCTGTTGTAATGGCTGGCTGTTGTTTCTGTATAGTATTGCGCTCTCATAGCAATTTCGATTTGATATTCACCTGGCTTGATATTCTGCATCAATACAACATCATTTTTTATTTCTTCGTCGCCAAATATATCAAACTCCTGCTCCAGTTCAGTTCCAGTCTGCAGGTCCCTGATGATAATTGTATACTGGATGAAGGTGTAGAAGTCATAGTCATCCGGGATCTGCTGTGGTCTTGGGGCATCTATTCCCGCAGCAATTTCATTGCCTGCAATAACTTTCCAGTTAGCAAGCAGGTTTCCATTCTCTATAGTCGCGTTGAAGTATTGGATTTTAACTGAATCTGCTGCAACCGGATCATTATCGACATAATCAATTTCACCGCTATCAACAAGGCCGCTGAGTTCGTCTTGCAGTGCACTGGAGACTGCACCCGGAGAGACTTTGTCTCGTGCCAATTGTAATATCTGCCTGATTTCTTCATTACCGTAACGGGTTCGCAGTGTCTCGACATAGTCAGGGATGTCGATTGCTTTTACCTTAGCCTCAAGCAGAGGTTTGATGAGATCATCAAGTTGTATTTCACCTGTCTGGTAGTTGTCAAATCGCTCAAGCATGATTAATTGAGCAGGGTCACTGATTTCATAATGGCCACCCAGCCAGTCAAAATAGAGATCCTGATTAAGACGGTTAAGTTGAGCGTTCTTGTCATCTCCAATCCAGATATCCTTACCATCAAACGTAATGCCGCTGAGTTGCTTTATCGAGGTGATGTACTGATGGACAATGACCGGAGACACGTTTGTTGAATTATAGATATCGAATAGTGTGATGGTGTTTGCGAATACGTCACCCCACCAGAGGAATTTTCCATCCCAGGTCATGCCCTGGCATCCTTTTCCAGCTCCTTTGAACTGCTCTACGAGTTTTAGATTCTGGTCAAACTTGTAAAGAGCAGCATCTCCTTTCTGATCTTCTGTATGAAAGCGTGTGCCGGCCCAGTAATTTTGTCCATCCCAGGCTACGCAGTGCGCAAAGTCAGGCGCTTCTCCAAGGACTTTGTTGATTTGTAATGTCAACGGATCGAGTTCTACAAATACCGTGCGGTGGTCAGATTGAAACCTGTCGCCGCTGGTCAGTGCAATAAATGCGGTTCCATTCCAGGTGACGCCCTGTAAACTGACCTGTTGATGGTACTCGGCATCAACGACAGGGATGGAGGTTTTATTATATTGTCCATTCTCCAATGGGGTGATGCGCACTAGCCCCCGGGGGGTAGCCCGATTACTGAATACCAGGCTCTGTCCATTCCAGGTCAGTCCATCCGGCCTGGCATCAATGTTGAGCAAGGATGGAAAATCTGCTGCTGTACCATTAACCAGGAAGAGGCGATTGGAATAGTATTTATTCGCTAACCAGCCTGCGCTAAATGCAACCACAATAAAGACCAGCAGGAAAACAATGAATCCATTCAGGCTAATGCCAGCTTGATTATGTTGATGGCTCATTCAGATAAGAAATGAACAATGCGCTGCTGCAAATAGAGGTAAAACGGATTGTATCGCAAGCGTAAAGAGTCACTTGCAGGAACACTGAGTACATTACGTTCACCACGGGGCGACATCATGCCGATATGCAGCCCTGCTTTATTTTCAGGTTTTGTGCCGTACAAAGAATCTGTTATTGAAAATGGCAGGGAGACATGAGACAGGGAATAGATGTTGCCGGGCCATGCCAGCTCAAGTTGCCTGTTGTTAATTGTGTTATCCCTTTCTTTATTGATCTCGTGAATGGCTAAGTTATCCGCTGCAACATTGGTCAATAATGTAAGCCGGAATCGCATGTCTGCGCGGCTGAACAATTTTTTCAGCCCTTCATATGGATCATTATTCACAAACGGGATGATATTTTCATTCCTGTTTATGTCAAACAGTACAAGTTCATTGCCAGCATTATTCAGCTTGTCGAGTAAATGGCTGATGACCGCAGAGACAGTTACCGTGGCATCGACAGCTGAAATAATAGCCTGTACTTTGGGGAATTCACTGGTTCTGTCCTGGTTTTGCAATAGCTGTAATTTGTCATTAATTGCCAGCGTCAATCGGTACATCAGGTCGCCAGCATTTACAGCGAAAGAGGTGTATTTATAGGGGTCATACTCTGGCCCGATCGAATTCCAGGCCAACTTCTCCAGACCCGGTATAGCAGACAGTCGTGATTGCCAGATGGCCAGTGCAGCGACAGCTGATACACCGATAGCAGGGGAGATCAGGGCCAGGGATTCTGCCCCTGGCAAGGATTTGTCCTGCAGGGCATCCAGTGAGTAATTTACCGCCTGTGCTGCTCCCATTGAATAGCCAATGATATGAAAAGGGCTTGAACTGCTTTTCTGTTTAACGTGCCTGGCCGCTATTTTCACCGCAGCTGCCATGTCCTGCCAGCTGGTGTCTACAAGGCCTGAAGGAATCGTGCCATGGCCGGGCATCCTCAGGCCGAGTACGTAGTAGCCTTGCTGATGTAATGTCAGGGCCAGAGTGCGCAGACTATATGGCGAGTCGGATAAGCCATGCAGCAGCAGCACCCCGCCTGCCGGCTTGTCCTGGGTTAATTCAAAACTGCGGTTCCAGTTAATCTTATAAAGGGAAGGGTTGGCAATGCTATTGGAATCATAGCGGATTAGTTGCCGTTCAGGTTTATCAGTCCAGTTCTCATAGATTCGCTGTTGCAGTTCCTCGAAAAGCCTGTCTTCCAGTGCCAGGTACGCAGAGAATGATGTTACTGCCGAAGAGTTCCTGACAGTGAACTCTTCTTCCATGCTAATGCTATGCCAGGGGTACAGGTCGGGACGACTTTGCATTATATAAACATAAAGTATGAGAATGCCGAATATTGCCCCGGTGAGTGTATAGGCGAGCATAGAAAGCATTCTTCTCATCAGCTTTTTAATTTTTAATTGCATGATCTTGTCTGTTCTATTTGTTTAGTCCTGTTCGATGGGAAATATAGCTTGAAAAGTTAGTCATTAATCACCGTTGTCGACAGGTTTTAGGTTGCCAGAATAGTCGATGAATGGTCAACTCAGGCCGATGAAGTAAACTACACATCCGCCAAGTGTCATCTAGACTTAAATTTGTATATATGTATGCCATCCGTGTTCTGAATCAGGGTGGTTATCTATAGTAGAATACATCGCTAAAGAATTAATACTAACGCTGTTCGGGTATCGAATGAAAAAGAAATCATTGGGATTGTTCGGAAAAAGCCTTTCTGAACAAAGCAGCATAAGTCAGCGAGTAGGGAAAAAAGCAAAGATGTTCCGCTCAAAAGTGGATTTTGCATTGCGTGGCGAGCATCGTCATTATTTTAGTAAAGCCGATATCAATAACCCAGCCGCAACCCCCAGGTGCAAGGTATGCGGGATGCTCCTAACAGAATTTAAAGTCGAAAGAAAATACGCCGCTTTGCATGAAGAGATCAAAAATAAGATAAAAAAGTAATCTGTTACCGAGTCTTTCCTGCCAACGTCATTCTAGAAGAAGATCAGGTAAATGATTAAACCAAAAAGGATGTACTTAATCGTGTAGTAAAGGTTTTTGTTGTACTTCTTTAAGCGTTTTCCTACCAGCCTGACCTGGTAGACATAGTGAAATGCACGATTGAGGATGCCAACCTCGTCGCTATCGGTATTTTTTGTTGCCGCGGCTGATACAAAAAATCGACCAAAAAACCGGTTAAACCAGCGTGCAAGCGGGTTATTCATCGGGCGTTCAATATCACAGAAAAAGATCAGGCGGTCTACGTCAGTATTGTTCTCGGCGTGATGAATAAATGTTTCATCAAACAGTACATCTTCACCATCTCGCCACGAATAATCTTCACCATCAACACGGATAAAACATTCGTCCGAGTTGGGTGTCGACAGCCCCAGGTGGTAGCGGATAGAGCCGGCATACGGGTCGCGATGACGGACCAGCGTGGCACCAGGTGGGAGCATAGTAAACATGGCTGCCTTGACGGATGGCGCCTGCTTCAGAAGTTCGACGGTTTTTGGGCACAGTTCCTGTGCTGAAGGAAGATAGTCTTTATACCACTTGATATAAAACCGTTTCCAGCCGGTCCTAAAGAAAGAATTGAAAGCCAGGTCATCGAGTTTTTCAGATTTTTTTACCTGGCCTGCACGTGAAGCGTTAATGGCCTCGTCGCGGATAGTCTCCCAGTTATCCTTGAAAATCTGGATATCAGGAAAATAAGAACTATCGATATAGGGTTTGTTCGGGACACTGGAAAACATGTACATAATGCTGTTAACAGGAGCCATGATTGTCGAATGGTCACCCAGTTGTCTGAAAAACCCGTGGCGCACCTTGCCGCGATAATGCACATAAATTGCAGACAGGATGAAGAAATATAATATCAGCAACTTGGGTGTAAAGAATTCAGCCACAATAACCTCGTCTCACTCTGATTGAAATTAATAACTCTGCTCTGAGCCGAGTCATTTTAGATTATAACCTTACCTGTTTAAAAATAGTTCGCCATGATCCAGATCAATCGATAGTTAAGTGATTATTATCGGGTTTTTATTAAGATTTGCTCAATTTTAGTTGCTAGCGATGTGTTATTGAGTAATTATGTAAATAGAATAGAATTAAAGGGAAACGGAGTGTGATGACGACTGAAAAAGATTCAAAAGTTGACGAAATCTCTTATGACGAACAGGAATATCTTGAACGTACCGCGCTGCTTGGGCTGGAATATGTGCTGGCAGATTTTGCCAAAGAATTTCAACAGGCTACAAGGCGCTGGGAAAGGCTTGCATGGCCGGTAATGATTGTTTTCGGTTTGCTCGCCATTTCCGGGTTCTGGTTGATCTACAGCATTACAGAAGACATGCACAAAATGTCAGCTAATATTGATCCACTTATGTCGCAGCACCTCGGCGACATGTCGTGGAACATCGCTACTCTTACCCAGTCTATTGAGCATATGGATTCAAATATTACCAAGTTACGGGCAGATATTAGTCAAATGAACACTCATATGTCGAACATGGATCAATCGATTGGTATTATGCAGCCTGACATCTCCATGATGTCAGGAAATATTGCGCAGATGAGTCATGCAGTCAATGCAATGACATGGAATACCGGTGTGATGTCACAAGACATGGGCCGGCTGAACAGAAGTATTGGCAAGCCGATGCGATTTATGAATAATTTTCTTCCCTGACGCAGCTGGCGTACGAATTAAAATCCGGGTAACAGCAAATGCTACGGCCATCACTTCAGAAATTATTGAAGAAGGCAATCCTGCTGGTACCAGTGTTATTGTTGAACGCATGCATCAGCAGACCTGAAATACGTGTCAATAGCGATGATAATGCGGATTTCTCAAATTACCACAGCTACGGCTTTGTTGAGCCTTTAGGTACAGATAAGGCAGGATACACCACCCTGGTAACGAAGTATCTCAAACAAGCTGTCAGCCTGGAGCTTGAAAAGCGTGGTTATGTCTATTCAAACGATCCGGAATTGCTGGTCAATTTTTATACACGTCTTCAAAATCGTACCTATATAACATCTGCAGCTACACCGGTTTACTACGGTGGATATTATAATTACCGCTATGGGGCATATTCACCGTTTCCCCACTATGTATACCGCCCCTACAGTTATAACTACCAGGAAGGTACGGTCAATGTTGACCTGGTTGATGCCTCGAAAAGACAAATGGTTTGGGAAGGTGTTGCCATAAATGAGGTTAGCTCAAAGGAGCTGGATAATCCTGAAGAGGCATTCAGAAACGTTATTTCCGCTATCTTTTCCCGCTTCATTTATCAGGCAGGAAGCGCAGAACCCGCAGTTAAGGGTAAAGAATAGGGATGCTAGATTTCAGAAGAAGAGTTCTTGTACCATTTTTCCGGTAGTTTTTTTCTGATGATAATTGAAGTTTTGGAGGTTTCTATATAGCCACCATGCTTCAAGTATTTGAAAATACGGCTGACCATTTCTCTGGATGCACCAATCATACTGGCGATATCCTGCTGCGTCGGTTTGGGCTCCAGTATATAGATGCCACTGACTTCCTTGCTCAATGTCTGTAATGTAATTTTGAGTCGGCTATAAACATCCATCAGGGCCAGCTGCCGTTGCGATTCTGTGGCTTCTCGCAAACAGCTTGCAAGTACCCGTAGCAGGTGGATCGCCATTTCAGGATGGATGTGCAGGCACTGCATAAAATCTTTAGATGTAATGACAGACAACTCACTATCGCAGAGCGTTATGGCTGATGCGGAACGCGGTTTTTGATCTATCAGAGCAAGCTCACCAAAATAATCACCAGGGCCGAGGATTTTTAACTGCATCTCTCGACCTTCGCTATCACTGATGAAAATCTTTATCTTTCCTTCATTGACTATGTACAGTGAATCCGACTGTTCGCCTTCAGCAATGACGATGTTATTTTTTATATATTTTCGATGTTGTATCTGGCCCGTGAGCAGTTCAAGGTTTTCATGTGGCATGTTCGAGAACAGGGGGATAGAGGTAAGCGCTGGTTTCATTTCAATCCCTTGAGTGAACATTCAGGTCATTCTGATTTGTCGGCAGTTGTAACGAAAAGTACTATTTTGTAATAGTGAATGCAATATTTGCCGATGCAATAGGACTCAATATAAGCTACCTTTAGTAAAGTAAAAATATATGATGCATGCCCGGTATAACGGAGTTTACCTGTCTTGTGAAAAACATTAAAACCCCTGTAAAGCGCCTGTTGTATTGCTTGTTGATTGCCTGCCTGTACTGTCAGGCACCCGCTTTGATTGCAGAGCAGTCGACTATCCACCGGGATGACTGGTACCTGTCTCAAGCAGATAACGGTGCAACAATTCAGATGTCGGGCCATGCTTCAGAACAAGCTGCTATTGATTATATTAATGCTTCGGGTTTGTCCGGGGAAATAGGCTATTACCAGGCGGAACACAAAAACCGGCCCTGGTTTGC
>JASJFV010000005.1:0-11847 GCA_033791885.1 Gammaproteobacteria bacterium
AATAATCATAACTAGGATGATGGCCGTCAGCACATTATTGGTCAGATCAGAAAGCATGGTCTTGATCTGTGCCGACTGATCCTGCATATACGCTACACGGATAGTGCTCGGCCAGCGCTGGCGCTCTTCCTCAACAATTGCCTGCACGGCTTCGATAGTTTCAATTATGTTGGCACCTATACGCTTTGATATCTCCAGCGTAAGCGACGGTTGCCCACCCACACGGGCAAAGCCCTGCGGGTCTTTAAAGGTACTGCGGACCAAAGCCACGTCACCCAGGGTCACTACCGTATCACCATCAACCTTGACCGGAAGTTTGATTACATCTTCCAGCCCTTCGACGACACCTGGAACCTTTATCACCATACGCCCGGATCCGGTATCCACCGCACCGGCAGCAACCAGCTTGTTGTTGTTGTAGATAAGATCAATTACCTGGTCCAGCCGTACACCGTAGGTTTCCAGTACTACCGGGTCAACGATGACTTCCATCAGTCGTTCACGATCACCGCCAATGTCCGCTTTCAGCACAGTCGGAACAGATTCAATACGGTCTTTGAGTCTTCGTGCGAGCTGAATCAACGCACGTTCAGGGACCGGCCCTGAAAGCGCCACGGTAATGATTGGGAACAGGGCAAAATTAACTTCCTGCACGATCGGTTCATCGGTATCTCCAGGCAGTTCAGATTTGGCGGTGTCGACTTTTTCCCGCACATCATCGAGTGCTCGCTTGATATCATGGCCGGCATAAAAGGTCAGGACCAGTGATGCGTGTCCCTCACTGGCAATGGATTTCATTTCCTTCAAACCTTCAACCGATTGCAGTTCCTTCTCCATCGGTCTTACCAGCAGCCGCTCAGAATCATCGGGTGAGATACCCTCGTGATTTAGTGAGACGTAAACAATTGGCACGGCCACATCCGGTGAAGATTCTTTCGGAATATTGATCCATGAAATACTCCCTGCAATGAGCAGGAAGGCAAGGATCAGGAGAACTACCCGGCTGCGACTGAATGCAGCATCAATAATCGTGTACATGTTCGTCTATCTCAGCTGCCAGATTCTATAGTGGTCTCATCCACCGGTATGACTTTTTCACCCGACTGTATGAAGCCCTGTCCAAAAGTCACCAGCCGTGCCTCATCAGGTAGCCCGGATACCCATACACCATCATCTTCTGAACGAATTATGGCCAGCGGATAAAACATTGCCTGATCTGACTCGTTAACCGCCATCACACCCAGTCTACCGTCATCATGCAGGGTCAGGAGTGACGGTGACAGAAAATGGCCAGACGACTCACCTGTCGGTATTTCCAGTACGGCACTCAAGCCACTGACCAGTTCAAGACCGGTGTTCGGTATTTCTACTTCGATTCGATAACTGCGCGTGCTCTGGTTGGCGAGTCGTGAAATAAAGGTCAGGGTTCCACTGACTTCTTCACCTGTGATCAGTGTCACTTTGACTAGTTGTCCCTGGGTCAGGCTGCCGATGCTCTGTTGTGGAACCTGCGCCGTCGCTTTAAGACGTGAATCATCAACGATAGTGACAACTGAATCGCCGCGCTCCAGCAATGTACCAAGTTCAGACGATCGCTCTTCAATTACACCATCAAAAGGTGCCCGCACCGAGGTACGTGATATTTCCAGTTTGATAGTCGCCAGTTCCGCATCAGCAACGGCGACATTCGCACGGGCGGCGCGGACATTGCTTTCCGACTGCATTTTCTTACCGAACAGTCGCTCCGCTGCTTCCAGGTCGGCTTTGCTTTGTGCCAGCTGTGCTTTTGAACGCGCGAGTCTGACATTACGGGCATCCATCGAGATATGTACCAGCACATCATGCTGCTTTACGCGCATACCACTTTCTACATTCACTTTGTCAACGGTTCCTGATGTTTCTGCTCGCAGATTAACTGAGCGCCACGGTTCAAGTTGACCCTGGACAAAAACCACGCTGGAGACGGATTCTTTTTTGAAATCTTTGACCCGCACTTTCATCAATATTTCACGATCCAGCTGTGCCTGCGTGGCTGGTGTGGCATTACTGCCGTTGATGACGTAACCGCTTGATATCCACAGTACCAGGGCTATGACTACGCCGATCGCTATACCATATGATGTTTTCATTTCTGTTTGTCCTGTCCTACTTTCAGAGAACTCATGGCGAAGTCAACAATTTGCTCAATGTATGATTCGGGGTCGACTTGCAGCCAGCACCGGTTGCCCCACAACTGGTTTACTGCACCGTTAAACAGTGCATCAAGTCCCATCCTCGCGGTCTGCAAAGATTGCGCGGCGAACACACCAGACTGTATTCCGCTATCTATGCCTTCATTTGCCCAGGCACCGAATTCAGCATCCAGTTTTTCAAATGCTTCGACATAGGTTTTGCTTAGACGTTCCCAGAAACCAGCTCGAAATACATACTGTCTGACATTGGCATACTCCTGATGTTCCAGGTGATAAAACAATGCATCGCGAAATGCCTTGCGCATATTTGCAACCGGATCATCACCCAGTGGTATCTGGTGGCTGCGTTCAAGTAAACCATTGAAGAAATCCAGCGCCAGCCGTGCGTAGATCTCATCTTTGCTGGCAAAGTGTTTGTAAACAGTACCTTTACCGATGTCTGCCTGTTTAGCTATCTGCGTTACGGTGACGGATTCCCATCGCTCACCAGAGAATAATTCCAGTGCGGCAGACAGAATTTCCTGCTCTCGCCGTTCGAATTCACGTATTTTTCGTTCACTACTAACCATTGAAAACCCACCATGTGACCAGAAGTCATTATATGACCATCGGTCACAATACTCAACAGCTATATGTACGAGGTGAATTCATTTTACTTCTGTGGATTATTGTCGCGCAGAAGGATCGAAACAATTCACCGGCAGCCGCGCTGTCAATCGTGCCCGGGGTTTGCTGTGGGTAAATATTCGACTGGGCAAGCTGTGCCCTGTTTTGATGATCGTGCAGAGGGGCTGTTGCAATAATACGCTACAGTGATAGTTGTAGAACTACGACATTGTCACCGCTGCCGTATTATCGCAAGCAGGTATTCCCTGTTATGGAAATGCGGGTATTGTAGGTTCTGTACCCTCAATTTCTGCTTCAGGATGATGCTCTTTTACCATCACCTCAATTTCTTCGACACGTTCTTTGGGAACATCCACCAGCATCAGTATTTCACCATTGCTAACGGCTTCTTCAAACTGTGTGTGACGAGTATTAGGGGTACTGACACCAATCATCGTCGACATCAGCGCACCAAAGCCGGTACCGGCCAGAGCAATTCCTAATAATGCACCTCCACCAAGAACCAGGCCGGCAGGAGGAAAGGTGACGGCGACGACACCTGCGATAATACCGGTGGCACCGCCGACTGCGACGCCACGCTCCAGAGCCGGTATAACGTCACTTTTCTGGGCCAGTGTAGCTTCCGGCAGATCCGCCATGGCTGTGCCTTCTTTTGCAATCACATGAATGTGATCCTCTGCAATACGGGCAAGCAACAATTCATCAACCACTTTACGTGCAACCTCGACATCTGGCAGCAGGAAGTAGATTCTTCTCATGTTCACACTCCTTTTATAGTTTGAATTTACAGATACGAAACTATTTCTGAGCTAAATTATTGTAAAATTCGCAGAAATTTCGTTGATATACATCAACCGTGCTTATCATGCGATTTTAGTAACCAGCGACATGTTTCGTTATTTTTATATTTAAAGTTTCCTTATATCAGGAAACCGTGTCTTTATGCCAAAAAAAAAGCCCCACGATTTCTCGTGAGACTTTTTCGTACTTCGAATGAACTGTTTGTTCAGGTCTGTACGTTTACTGCTGTAGGGCCTTTTGCTCCGTCTTCAACGTCAAAAGTCACTTCCTGACCTTCAGCGAGAGTACGGAAGCCATCACTGGCGATAGCAGAAAAATGAACAAAAACGTCCTTGCTGCCATCAGATGGAGTGATAAAGCCGAAGCCTTTGGATTCGTTAAACCATTTAACGGTTCCTGTTGCCATGTTTAATACCTCAAAAATAATTAAAAAATAATATGTGTTGCAAACAAATCTTACGAGGTAATCAACAGGAGAAAAATAGGATTGAACTTCTGACAACAACCAGGAGAGTATGTAGCGGGAGCGAGTATAACCTGATTTTCACCATGAAAAAAACCTAAAATCAGTTATTTACAACAGTTTTTTGATAAATAATTGCAAAAAAGGGTGAAAATGCAGATTTAATCTGCAGAAAATCGGCATTTTGCCATCAGCAGTGCTTTTGCAGCATTACGTCATGCACAGACAAATTGAGCCTTTAGAACTCGTTTCAAACTTTTTCTCCAATGGTGTGGATTACTTCTACATTGAAGAAAATTCCCTCTTCATCAGCCAGTTCATTAATTTCATCGAGGTGTTCCTGCTTGAACTGGTCTGCCTGGTCATCGGCTAGCTGGTTGACGAAGCCGCGGTAACCTGCCCACCACACAACATCCCACCAACCTTGTGCATCACTGAAGAGATAACCTACCTGGTTGCGACTGTGGGTGATGTTTTTAAAACCGGCAGATTCATACAGTTCGCGGTTGGATGATTCATTATCTAATTGTGTCCATGAAACATCAGGTACTTCAACACCGTACTGTTGCAGACGATCGATAATCATATCCTGCATTGGTGCCATGCTGCCTTTGGCAAAATGAGTAGTGATGAAACGGCCTCCCGACTTCAGCCGTGTCGCAGCATGCTGCACAAGCTGTTGCATATCCTCAACGAAGAAAACGCCAAACGAGGCATTAACGATATCGAAATGGTTCTCGGGGAGTTCCATTTTTGTCATATCCATTTGCAGCAGCCGGATATTGTTAAGACCGAGGTCATTCGCCCGCTGCTGTGCTTTTTCAAGCATGCCTTCTGACAGATCAATACCCGTTACCTCGCCATCAGGCAACAAGCCGGCAAACAGTGTCGAAGCCAGGCCGGTACCTGTAGCAAGATCGAGGACTTTTTCATCTCCACGCAGCCTGACCAGGCAGGGAAGATGACTAGCCGCATTTTCAAAAAAGCGCAACGAACCTGTGCCGTATTGTTCGCATACAGTATTAAAGACGTTGCGAATGAACTCTTTGCGCCCTTCATCTTCCATGGTGATTCCTGTATATGATTGCAAATAACATTTACAACGACTGAACAGCGTTATTGCAGGGAGCATGGCGGCTAAACAATATATGCCTGCAATAAACGGCTACTTCATCATTAACGTAGTGCGATATTCACCGCGGCGGTTTTGGCATACTATGACCGTTAGTCTTCCGATGTCGAGAAAAAATGACAAAAAAACGAGTAGTCCTGATCTTACTGGCGTTCATGCTGGTGATTATCGGCACAATTACCCTTACACAGATACCTTATAAGCACATCTACAATAGCATCATGCACCCGCCAGCTGATGCTGAAGAAGTGGTCAGATATCTTCAGAATGAGAATATCCTGCAACGCCGACTAGGACTGAAACGCTACCACTACGGGTTGAATAATGATCCCAGCGTGCAAAATGCCCTGGCACAGCGAGTGCTGGAAGAAGATGATGAACAAATTCGTCAGGCCGCACTAAAAATTCTTAGCGGGATTAGCGCGACTGTCGGTGCGCAAATGCAGGAACAAGCGCCGCTCGATTACAATGTAATTGAACAGATAGTTAGTCTGCTCGACGATGTTAATTCACCGCCTGACATATCCAATGACAGCAGCCTGTCAATCGCATTAACTGGCCTGCTGGTGCAATTTGCCGGTAACACAGCAAAATGGCAGACACGCCCGCAAAAAGCAATCTTCCGCATTACCACTATGCTGGATGAAACTTCACCGCAAGCAAACGAAGAGCTATATGCGTCTTACGCTCGCCAGGAGAGACGCCGGGTAATATTACAGGCAATCAAGGGTTATGCCCGTCACATGATGCTGCCGCAGAAAACTCTCAACCCGGTGCTGCTGATCTACACAGACAAGCCTGCATCCAGACTCAGACCTGAAGCAGGCTACATTTTCCAGTACCACGCTATTCACGGCCCGTTGCCTGCCAATGTGCGAAAAGCTGTTGTTGAGACGATGAGAAGTGACCCGGATCCGCAGATTCGTCTAACGGCCATAATGACCATGGAATGGATCGGCAAACAGGAAGGGCAGACTCCAGCGGAACTGCTTGAAGCGATGAAAACTGAGGTAAACCCGAAGACACGCCAAAAATTCCACCATGTCATCATACGTATTCAAAAGCACTCTGCCGATCCGGTCGCTTCTTTATTAACAGTCGCACGCAATAATGAGATGCCTGTGCCACTACGCATCTACGCATTACACACGGCTACTATGGATCATAGTACGGATGCCCGTACAACAAGAACAATACTCATAATGACTGGTGATGCAGAACCGCAACTGAGGACGGCTGCAATCTCCTTGTTAACTAAAATTGCTAAGCAGCCCGACTATCCGCATCCGCCTCGCGAGCTACTGCGATACGTGGATCAGGCACTCGACGATTCAGATCCAGGAGTGCGAATAGCGGCGATTCATGCACTGGGTACATTGCCGATGTCTGACACAGAAAAAATAACCCGCTTCGAGCAGTCTTTACTCGATCCTGATAACGATGTTTTTACCAATGCCTCCACCACTATCAGCAATTCCGGTTTAACTTCAGAGATTATTATCGAGCGCCTGGCTTTGCGAGCCAGTTCTACTGATGCGCATCGCCTAACAGAGATACAGGACACTGGCTGGTGGTCGAAGCTGGTTGAAATAGTTAAAGATACCCGTCAGCACGGAGTACGCCTGTTCTGGCTGCTGGCTGCTGCCGGCATTATCACTGCAGTCGGCTTCGCCGTTTATTTCGTCTACCGCTTTCTGCTCGCTGTTACAGATGGTCAGCGCCGTGATGGCTTTGCCGCTGTTAGTGCATTGATCGTATGGGCAGGCCTGACGTATGGGGTAGTGGCATTGTTTGTATTCGGTGCCTTTAGCTTCGGACATAACAGCCTGGTAGCACCGAGTTCCCAGTTCATCATAGATGCTGTTGTAATGTGTGTGCTGCTTATATATGTATTTTCAGGCTGGGCCATGCGGCGACTGTTGCTGAGACAGGTTGGCAGGAATGACTAAGGGTAAAAGATGAAAGATTAACGGCATCCTTAGTCCATCATCTATTACCCTTGCCTATCAGGCCCGACGCAATGTTTCCACCGGTGGCTGAGAAAGCACACTGCGTGTGCCGAGTACACCAGCAATCCCTACAATCAGAACACCCGCCGTGATTCCTGCAAGACCTACGAGAGGATTAAACTGGTAGGGGAAATGAAACACCTGTTCGGCCAGCACCCACGCCAGCGCAGTCGCGGCAAACCCTGCCAGCAAACCGGACAGGGCTCCCAGTGTAATAAACTCTGCGAACAGGCCACGCAATAAAATCGAACGACGTGCGCCGAGTGTGCGCAGCACGGCACTTTCATGACGCCGCTCATCCTGGGAAGCCTGGATCGCGGCATACAGTACAGCAAGACCGGCTAGCAGGCTGAACATGAAGATAAACTCAACAGCCAGTGTAACGCGATCCATGATATTTCGAACCCGGCTCATGATCGCTTCAACATCAATGACAGTGACATTCGGATAGCGCTTGACCAATGGTGCAATGAGGCTCTTCTGCTCCGGCTTTAAGTACAGACTGGTGACCCAGCTCGCAGCGGCATCATCAAGCACTCCAGGCGGCACCACGGTAAAGAAGTTGATGTTGAATGTCTGCCAGTCGACTTCTCGCAGACTGCTGATGCTAAATTCCCTTTCGCTGCCGTTGATGTCAAAACTTACCCGGTCATTCAGCTTGATGGCAAGCGTGTTGGCAAGTTTCGCTTCCAGCGACATTAACGGTTTTCCATGATCGTTTTGCTGCCACCAGGAACCGGCGACGATGATATTATCGACCTGCGGCTGGCTGGCCGGTGACAGGTTGAATTCACGTGTAATCATGTGCTTTGCACGCTCACCTGCATAGTCATCACTGCTGACCTTACGGCCATTGATAGATGTCAGACGCGCCCTGACCATGGCATGCAGCGTCGGCTGCTTGACACCTTTCTGCTGAAAAAATTGTTCTATGCCATCTACCTGGTCTGATTGCACATTAATCATAAAGTGATTAGGGGCATCAAGTGGCAAGCTTTGCTGCCAGCCGTCAAGGAGATCGTTACGCACAGTCGAAAGCAATAATAGAACCATGATACCTAGCCCAAAAGCGACGATCTGTATGACGCTGTCTGACCGCCGCCGGGCGATGTTCGCCAGGCCAAAACGCCACGCCACACCAACCCGCTGGCGAAACCGGGTGAGTAAATAGATAAGGCCATACGCCGCCAGCGATAGAATACTTATAGTCAACAGCATGCCCCCCATAACCGACACAACCATTTTCAGATCATGCACCTGCCAGTAGAGCAGGCTGCCAATGCTGAGGAAGACAGCGCTATAGATCAACCAGCCACGCGTTGACACCGGCACCTGGTCTCGGCGCAACACGCGCAGCGGCGGCACCTGCCGCAGTGACAGTAAGGGTGGCATGGCAAAACCTAACAGCAGTATGATGCCGGTGGCATAGCCCATGACGACCGGCTTCAGCGATGGTGCGGGCAGGCTGGTTAGAAAAAGTTTATCGAGTATCTGGCTGATACCCGCCTGCGCCAGCAAACCCAGTATTACACCAACGCTGCTGGCAATTATAGCAAGCCAGAACATTTCAAGACTGAAGGCGACTATTATCCTGTTCTGTGTCGCGCCGAAACAGCGATAGATGGCTGCGCTATCAAAATGACGGCGGGCAAAACGGCGTGCAGCAGTCGCCACAGCAACTCCCGCCAGTAAAACACTGATTATCGATGCCAGGCCGAGAAATTGCTGTGCACGCTCCAGTGCTACGCGCAGTTCCGGGCGTGATTCACGCACACTCAGAATCTTTTCCTCGCTGCCAGTTCGGTTATCAAGCTGCCGGCGATAGCGGTCCACTGCAGCTTGCTCGCCATCTATCAGCAAACGGTAATTCACCAGCGCACCATGCCCGATCAACTCGGTTGCAATGATATCGCTGTAATTGATCATCACGCGCGGTGCTACGCTGAACATATCGCCGCCGCGATCCGGCTCATAGGTCAGAAGGTGACTAATAGTAAAGGTGATGGCACCAAGCTGCAGACTGTCACCCACCTCAAGCCCAAGCATCTGCAGCAGGCGTGGTTCGACCCAGACTTCGCGACTAGCCGGAATTTCATCGGTGTTACGATCCGCTGTAAACGGTGCATCAGAAATATGTAGCTGACCACGGAAAGGATAACCCTGGCTGACGGCTTTCACTTCTACCAGTTGCGGTTTATCAGCGGCAATGGCAACACTGCGAAATTGCATTGTATGCGCTGTCTGCAGGCCCAGTGCCGCGGCGCCTGCCTGTGTGCCGTCTGATACAGGCCTGGCCGAGCTGATGACAAGGTCTGCCGCGATCAGCTCAGCTGCCTGCTGCTGTATACCGCGGTCAACGCGGTCGATAAAAAAGCCGACTGCACTGACGGCGGTCACTGCAATCACCAGTGCGACCGCAAGAATTCTCAGTTCACCGCCGCGCCAGTCGCGCCATAAGTTACGCCAGGAGAATAACAGCATTACGGATTTACCAGTTTTCCACTCTGCAGCTGCAGGCGGCTTTCGCATTTTGATGCCAGCTCTTCATCATGTGTCGCCATGATCAGTGTGGTACCCTGCTCGCGATTGAGTTCGAACAGTAAATCGATGATCACTTTTCCGGTAGCCTGATCAAGATTGCCTGTCGGTTCATCGGCAAATAGAACTTTCGGGCTGGCAGCAAAGGCACGGGCGATTGCACAGCGCTGCTGTTCACCGCCGGATAGCTGGCCAGGATAATGATGCACACGTTCAGCGAGTCCAACACGCGAGAGAATACCCAGCGCTGTTTCCCTCGGTTTATCCGCAGTTGCCAGTTCCAGTGGCAGCATGACATTTTCCAGCGCAGTCAGACCGCTCAGCAGCTGGAAATTCTGGAATACGAAGCCGACCGTATCGGCACGCAGTAAAGCCCGGCCATCTTCATCAAGTCCACCGAGATCAATATTATTGATCATGGCCTGGCCAGTAGAGGAGACATCGAGACCTGCCAGTAAACCCAGCAGAGTGGTCTTGCCCGAACCCGAGGCACCCAATATTGCGACAGAAGTTCCCGCAGCAATACTAAAGTTGATATCATCCAGAATGACCAGTGGCCCTTCAGATGTGGTAACCCGTTTGCCCAGTTGAATAGCCTGAACAAACCCAGATGATTGCTGTGAATCCATGTTAAGAAAACTCCTGTCTATTTTAGCCCTGTTATTTTTACTCTTAATCTCCGGCCATGCCAGGGCAGCTGCGCCGGCAATTCTGGTGCTCGGTGATAGTATCAGTGCTGCGTGGGGAATCAATACCGAAGAAGGCTGGGTAGCCCTTCTGCAGCAGCGCCTGATCGATAAGCAATACAATTACCATGTCGTCAATGCCAGCGTTAGTGGGGACACCACTCGCACCGCCCTGAATCGGCTCGACGATGCCCTGCAACAGCACCGGCCCGCGATCATTATCGTGGCGCTTGGCGGTAACGATGGCCTGCGCGGCTTGCCATTCAGCGAGATCGAAGCCAGCCTGTCCGCGATCATTGAAAAAAGCCAGCAGGTGCGTGTATCTGTACTGCTGGCTGGCGTGCGTCTGCCACCGAACTACGGCACCTATTACAATTCACGCTTTGCCACGCTGTTTCAAAACCTGTCTGAAAAATACAAAGTACCACTGGTGCCGAAAATACTGGACCAGGTTGCTGACGACTCAGCGCTAATGCAGGCAGACAGGACTCATCCGACAGCAGAGGGTCAGAAACAGGTACTGGAGAATGTTTGGCCACAACTCGAGACAATGTTGGAAAAAGAATAGTTATCGGTTTTCGAAAGATGTTTCAGGTTCTGCTGAAAACTGAATACTTAGCTCCTCACATAGACCTGGGTTAACCAGACCAGATTATTATTCTGGTATGTCTTGTCGAAACCGCTAGCGGTAATCCATTTCTCAATCAGTTCAGGGTCATGAACATAACTACGAAAATCAGAGCGCATAATTTTCATCACAGCTGCAGTAATTCCCATTACAGTACGCACGTACCAGCGGTTACGTGGGTATGTCAGTGCATATACGTGATTCGTTTTCCCTAACGAGGCAAAGACCAGCCCTTCAGCATCGGGATAACAGCAAACGACCTTGTCGAGAACTGTCACATCGGCATCCATTACAGTATCGGTAATCTCCATGAAGTCACCTTCAACATAAGTGACTCTGTTTGCAAGCTTACGCTCACCCGCCCATTTACGTGCCTCGCAGATCATCTTCGATGCCAGGTCAATACCTACCGCAGAAGCCGCGCCCTGTTCCAGAAGTGTCTGGTGAAGATGTCCGACCCCGCTGCCTATTTCGAGAACCTTCATGTCCCGATAACCGACCTGCTGCAGCCCCTCCAGCAAGTGCTGCTGAGAGGGTTCGAAGCCTTTCTTCTCAAAACGCCTGCGATACCTGCCGGCAAAAAAAGAAAAAAAACGATTTGCCGAATTGGAATGCGGGCAACAACAACTCATTAAAAACCTCGGTCTATAAATGTAATTTGAAGCTTCGGATTTATTCGCTATTTCGTGCGATAAAGTGACCGGGCAGCATCAATCTGTTTATTTCGATCTATGGAGAGTGCACTCCTGACATTATTATGACAAGACACTT
>JASJFV010000006.1:0-7317 GCA_033791885.1 Gammaproteobacteria bacterium
AGGATGTCGATTTCATCAAAAAATACATTTTTCCAGGCGGCTTTCTTCCTTCTGTAACGGCTATGCTGGATACAGTAGCTACCCATACAGACATGAAGCTGTTCCATTTACAGGATATCGGCCCACATTACGCAAAGACCCTGAGAGACTGGCGAGTATCATTTTTCAGTAAGCTGGATGAGATTCGCAAGCTGGGTTACTCAGATGAGTTTATCCGCCTGTGGGAATATTACTTCTGTTACTGTGAAGGAGGCTTCATCGAGCGCGATATAGGTACAGTACAGATGCTATTAACGCGCCCGGAAAATCGGCGCTCGCCAGTGTGATTGTAATGATCGAAACATCTGCTAGTGCTGCCGATTTATCAATCGTTATCACACAAATTTCATGACTTGTTCACACGCTGTTCACGCATGTTCTGTAAAGATGAGGATAAGCTGTATGTCAGCGAACCACTATAAGTATACATATCTTTAACTGAACAGTGAGGATTTAGAAATGTCTGATAATGAGTACATTGATCTGAATGAATTTGAAGAAGATAATTTCTTTCACATTAACTTCGACTCAATAGACCAGCAGGAAATTGGACTACAAAACGATAATGCACCTGGCAGACTTCATCACCAGAATGCCAGGCATCGTATCGAAGACTACTTTGAGATAAAGCGTCTACGAGAACAGATCTCTGACCCGGTATATAACTTGTAAAATATACTGAATATTTTTTTATAAGCCGGAAATCGCTATTAACGATTCCCGGCTAAAATTATCCTGTACCTTCAGAGAAACTGGAGATACAGGATTTTCACCATATCGATGACTATAAAATGACTTTAAAACATCTATTTACACTTGCGGTTTTGTTTACACCGATCTCCTTTGTGGTACCGGCAATCGCCGACGAGCTGAAGATTGGTAGCCCTGCTCCTGCATTTAGCCTTCTCGATCAATACAGCGAACAGCATAAGCTGGATGATTATAATGGACGCTGGCTGGTGCTCTATTTTTATCCAAAAGCAGACACACCCGGATGCACAACGGAAGCATGCGAGTTTCGCGATGACGTATTCCAGTTACGTAAAATGAATGTTGCACTGCTTGGTGTCAGCACAGATGACGTCAAGAGCCAGAAAGAATTTTCTGACAAGTATCACCTGCCTTTCTCACTTCTATCAGATCCTGACGGAGCCATCGCTAGCAAGTATGGAAGCTTTAAGCAGCTGGGGTCGATGCGCTTCGCCAGCCGTCATACCTTTATTATTGATCCAGCAGGTAATATTGCACGCATTTACCGTAACGTAAGCCCCAAAAAACACAGTGACGAAATAATCGCAGATCTAAAAACACTGGGTGCTGGCAATAATCAACAGCAGAGTCAGAAGTAATGCTTTACTGCTCTTCTTGTGTCAGTATCAGGCGCCATAAACTCTATAGCAGAAATAATCTTTCTGTCCAACAGCTTTATACCCTTTAACAATTCTGAATATCCATAAAACCATCATGAAAAATACATCCAGTAATAAATATCTAAAGCTCTCCTTAGTGGCTTTTTCCATGCAATTCTCAGCCATAGCAGTGGCCGATGGCCCGCCACCAGGGGCAGACTCTGGCTGGCGCACGACATTGACAGCAGCCTATCTCGGACAGGGAAAAAGTGACCTTGAGAATAACGGAGATTTTTCAGTAAACCGTGGAATTTTAAAGTTTGAATCAGCCCGTCGTGTCGGGCAAAAGTGGTTTACCGGCATATCTCTCGGTTATGAAGAAGATAATTATGACTTTTCTAATTCGGCCATTAAACCCTTATGGGGAGATATACGGACCTTCCAGCTTGGCGTCTCCATGCGCTATCTTGCCTCTGACAAGTGGACACTCTTCGGTTTGCCAATACTCAGGTATACCACCGAAAAAGGTGTAGATCTTGATGAAGGCCGTGAGTTAGGTCTGCTCGCCGGTGCCAGTTACCGTTTCAGTGACAAGCTCACTCTTGGTCCCGGGCTGGGGCTCTTCAGCGGTATTGGTGGCGAAGAAGATATTTTTCCAATCCTTTTAGTGAACTGGAAAATGACAGATTCTTTGTCACTGGAAACAGGTAGAGGCACTGCTGCCAGTCGTGGCCCCGGCCTGGCACTAAAGTGGAAACCATCCACACAATGGGAGTTCGGACTCGCTGCCCGCTATGAAAAAACCCGTTTCAGACTTGCTGATGAACCTGGCAATATCGGTCAAGATAAATCTGTACCGGTAGTTCTGACCGCCAAATGGAAATACAAACGCAGTTTTACCCTGACAGCACTGGCAGGTATGGAGACGTCTGGATCACTTAGCCTGGAAGATCGCGACGGCAACCAATTATATAAATCTTCATATGATGCTGCACCCCTGGCAGGCCTGGTAGCATCTTACAATTTCTGAATATTATAAATTGGTTAAAAAATCGTAGCATTTTACTGCGATTCAAACCATCTATCGTCCTTCTCATCTATGGGCGGTAGATGAAGCCCTTGTTACTTTTTCCACTCTGGCATTTCACTCATTAGATTAATATCGTGGATCATTGCAAGGGCTTTCCATTCCTCAAGCGGAAACTGTAGTTCACCATCCTGCTCTCCATATTTCTTTATTAATTGAGTTTCCAGACGTTTATTAAGATCGAAAATTCCAATCCCTAGCATTCCCCAGGCCTGAAAAATACGGGCATCAATAATATTAAAACTAACGAGTTTCATTTCATCATGACGTGTGTCACAAGCAATGCGCATGAAAGTTTCGTTGACTGTTTCATAAGGACCTTCCAGCACCTGCAGAAAATGAGTATTAGTAGCTAACAGCACACCTGATACCTGTGCTTTCTCATTGTGTACCTCACTGGTGTGCATCACTTGTTGAACCATGTCCCAGGTAATTTCTGTTTTACTTCTACTTCTGTAAATTAATCTATACATTCTCAGTTCCTCTTCAATGCAGCCATATACCTGCCGGATTAGTTGATTATAAACATCATTTCGTTGTTTCCAATAGCGTTATAACAATCGATCACCGCTGAACCATCCAACTACGCTTCAAACTCAAGGTAGCCAGTTTACTGCATTCTGATTCGCAACATACTTTCAGAGGAAAGTCAGCAGAAAACACTTAACACTTTTTATCTGCTATAGATCCTGCAGTAGAAGATGCGCCGGGTTAATGCACAATCTATTACCGCAGGATTGCACTACTTTTTTCTCTGCCGGCAATTCTCCAACAAAAGCGGTGTAGCTTGCTCGGTGAGCACTCTGCATGCTCATATGGCCATCTTCATCGCGCAGCATTATGCGGCCGTATCCAGAATTGGACACCTGGCTCTGCCATTGCCAGCAATCACTGTCAGCCAGTATGACGGTGTGCGTCTTTAATCGGTCACGGTTTTGTAGCATTTCATTTCCTCCAGGTAAATATCTGAATATTAAAAACTCATGCTACTAATACTTATATATTGAGCCAGATAATTAACTCTCTGATGTCCCTGTCATTTCCTCTGCAAATTTGTAAAAAAAACCACCCGAGGGTGGCAAAGGGGAATTAAAGGGAGGGTATTTAGTATCTGACAACCTGAATAAAAATAGTGTGATACTGATGTGAAAATCAGGTGAAGGTAGATCTAATTAGCACTGACAAAATCGATAACTACATATCTATAACTCATTAGGATAACAAAAGCTTTTAATTATTATATGCTTAGGTTGTGCGTTGACTTTTTGTTTTGTACAACCAAACAGTGGCCAGAATTAGCTTATTAACAGGATGTATAAGCAACACACGGAAGTTTTCGCCACAGGTTTGTGATCCCTACTATTAAGAATTACAAATCTAACTTGTTTGTCTCTTTGTGTTTAATCAAATATTATTCAGAATAACCTATTTAAGCGCCATAACAGCTGGAAGATCCAGGCGTGCCAGAAGACCTCCGAATGTCGAGTGATCAAGTTCTAGTGATCCTCGGTACAATTCAGCGATATCCCTAACTATATCGAGACCAAGACCACTGCCAGGGGTGTCTTCATCCAGACGCCTGCCTCTTTTCAATACATAATGGTGTAGTTCTTCAGGTATCCCCTCCCCATCATCCTCAACTAAAATGACCAGGCGGTCATCGGTACATTCCGCAGAAATGCTTACCCTGCTGTTAGCCCACTTGCAGGCATTATCAATCAGGTTACCAAGCATCTCCTCGAGATCCTGCGCTTCTCCCTGGAACCAGCAATCAGCGGGCAACACATGATTAATGTCAATAT
Source organism: Gammaproteobacteria bacterium (assembly GCA_033791885.1). Lineage (GTDB taxonomy): Bacteria > Pseudomonadota > Gammaproteobacteria > BMS3Bbin11 > BMS3Bbin11 > BMS3Bbin11. Next base: position 4,278 of record JASJFV010000006.1, read on the forward strand.
CACGCTCCCTGTAGAGCCGCTTCATGTAGAAACAAAGGTCTTTAACAACCGACTCGACATTCGAACGTGCTCCGAGCACGTCCGCGGTACCGGCTATGCGCACTCGTAACAAATACCTGTTCATGCTTGCTGTCATCGAATCTGCCTGTTTCTGGATGATGCTGCCCTGTTCAGCTTCGATAGTCTTCGCTTCATTGCGTATTACAGTCAGCGGGTTTTTGATGGCATGGGCGAGATTTCCAGCCTGAGTCCTGGCTCGTACAAGCAAAGTTGAATTATGCTCCAGCAGCGCGTTCAGTTCGCTGACCACTGGCTGCACTTCTTCTGGAAAGTTTTGCGGTAGACGTTCTTCTTTTCCATGGCGTATATCACCCAGCGCCTGTTGCAAGGCCTTTAATGGACGCAGGCCAAAACGCACCTGGAACCAGACCGCCAGCAGGAGGCCAAGACCAAGTACAGCAAGGGTGATGGCAACCTGGATGGTGAATGCCCATACTTCCTGTTCAATCTCTATGTCTGGGCCTGCCACCACAAACAACAGAGGATGCTTCGACTGTGGAAAGGTGATGTTCTGAGCCAGCACCTGTAAGGCCTCATCTTCCGGGCCCACAAGCTGCTGAATCCTGGCGACATCATTAACACCGGGCACAGCCACTTTGAGGCTGTCTCGCCATAGCGAATCTGAGCGAGCAATACTACTTCCTGACTGCTGTATCTCCCAGTACCAGCCAGAGTGAGGCCGGTTGAAACGAGGATCTGAGGGACGCCATGTCATCTGCAGTCCATCAGCCTGCGATACATTACTAGCCGAGACAAGTTCCTCCAGGTGGTCCTGCAACAAGCTATTAAAGTGTTTTTCTATGTGGCCGCGGAACAACAGTATCAGCAATACTGCAGTCACCAGCAGCGCTGCCCCGACCCAGACAAATGAAGTCGCGATCAGCCGAAAGGTTAGAGAATTACGCATCGCCTGGGTGGAGCGATAGTTGATAACCCAGGCCCCTGTGTGTTTTGATTCTGTCGGCGCCGAGTTTTTTGCGCAGGCGGTTGATCAGCACTTCGATGACATTAGAGTCACGATCGAAATCCTGATCGTAAAGATGTTCGGTCAGTTCCGTCTTGGAAACAACCCGTCCTTCATTGCGCATCAGGTGGGCCAATGTACGGAACTCAAGAGCTGTCAGCTCGACAGGGCGTCCGGCCACCGTCAATCGTGCTGTACTGACATCGAGCGAGAGCGATCCACACTCGAGTACCGGGCTGGCATGCCCGGATGCACGGCGAACCAGAGCTTCGAGCCGTGCAAGCATCTCTTCCAGTTCGAAGGGTTTGGCCAGATAATCATCCGCCCCTGCTCGCAGACCGGCGACCTTTTCTCGCCATGTGTCTCGTGCAGTCAGAATCAGAACTGGCATATTACGTCCTGTCTGGCGCCACTCCTGTAGTACGCTCAGGCCATCACGCTTTGGGAGCCCCAGATCCAGTACAACAACATCGTAGGATTCCGTATCGCCCAGATACTGACCCTCCTCGCCATCGTGCACGACATCAACGACGTACATCGCCTGACGCAACGAATCGGCTACCTGGCGGGCAACATCAAGATCATCTTCGATGACCAGTACTCTCATAACAGCAATTTTCTCGATTCAATGTCGATGACCGCGACCCTTAACATTTAGCAGCTTGAGTGTGACAGCATCATATTCGAGCTCATAGACCCTTCCTCTCCGAGTGAACATTTTGATTTCATAGACCCAGGTTTCCGTATCGCCGTATTCCTCCTGTTCGAGTTCCACGTCCAGAACCCTGCCGGGATGTTTTTCATGTATGACTGCAAGTAAGTCTCTTAGAGGAACGACCTCAACCGACTTTGGCATGCTTTCTTTTTTCTCGTCTGCTGTTACCCGGGACACACCCACAGTGAGCGCCGCTACGAATATCAGCATAAATACCAGATCTTTTTTCCAGCAAGTCATCATCATATACCCATTTCCAAATACATACCGCCATTGACAGATTCATTCTTTCAAACTGAACCTTAACCGCAGCTTAAATCCCATGTAAGCATGTATTCAGCTTCGTTTACGTACACTAAAGCCATGTCAATAATATTACTTCATGGAGTGCGCATGCAAAATAAGAATACTGTCAAAGTCTGGGATTCATTTGTACGAATTTTTCATTGGGGACTGGTGGCCTGCTTTGTCGTAGCCTACGTAACCGAAGATGACTTCCTTAGCATTCATAGCCTGGCTGGTTATATTTTGCTAGGGCTACTGTCGTTACGCCTGGTGTGGGGATTCATCGGCACTCATTACGCCAGGTTCTCTGAATTTACATACTCGCTATCCAGTATTCGTACATTTCTTACAGACACGCTGTACCTGCGTGCCAAACGATACATCGGGCATAATCCAGCAGGTGGCGCAATGATTTTTCTGCTCATTACCAGCTTGCTGCTGACTTCATTTACTGGCCTGGCTATCTACGCAGCGGCCGAGCATGCAGGACCGATGGTTAGTATGTTCACAAACTCCAGCGAATTCACACGAGAGGCTCTTGAAGAAACTCATGAGTTCTTCGCCAACTTTACTCTCCTGCTGGTTCTCATACACATTACAGGTGTCATCCTGGAGAGTTTTATTCACCGGGAGAACCTCGCGAAGGCGATGATTACAGGCTACAAGCGGGCACTGGATAACACTGTGGAGAAACAATCATGAACAGGGTACTTCAATTTATCTTGATGGCCATAATAACTGCTACTCCTGCCATAGCGATGGCGAAAGCTCCTGATGAACCGAGCAGTTTCAGTGCACAACGCGGAGAGAAGCTCTGGAACATACAGTTTACTGTGTCCGGTCAGCAGCGCAGCTGCGCAAGCTGTCATACAGCCGACCCACGCCAGGCGGGTAAACATGTACGTACTGGCAAGGCGATCCAGGCAATGGCGCCATCGATAAACCCTGATCGGTTTACCGATCAGAGCAAGATTAATAAATGGTTCAAGCGTAACTGCAAATGGACTCTGGGGCGC
>JASJFV010000007.1:0-6998 GCA_033791885.1 Gammaproteobacteria bacterium
GCAGTGCCCGCTCTAAGCTGAAGCGCGCAGAGATGCCGAAGGCCAACACAGCAGGGTGTCATTTCTTTTGGTTACTTTTCTTTAGACAAGTAAAGAAAAGTGACTCGCCCATAAAGGGCGAAACTCTAAGCCGTGAGCTAGTACAATAAAAAAATGAGCTCGCCCAGTAAAGCCGAAGAAGTCATCCGTGCGTAAGCACAAAAGAAATAACAATATTGTCATCTAGCAGAAACATAATTTAGTGAAATTTGATATATCATATAAGGTTCAAGATAAAACAATACATCGTCGACGAAATACACCTGCATACTGACGACGGCAAACAGGAAACTTCGACAGGGATTAGTTAATAAAAACTTCACATCAAATGAAAAAAATCCTGCGAACCTTTTCATCTGCCACACTCGATAGCCTGCGAGACCTCGCACCGGTTTTCCTCGTTATTGCTTTTTTCCAATTACTGATACTTCAACAGCCACTTGATGGTCTGCTCAATTTATCTATTGGTGCTGTACTGGTCGTACTAGGCCTGACCTTCTTTGTTTTCGGGCTGGAGACTGGCTTGTTCCCAATTGGCGGCGGCATGGCACATGCTTTTGCCAAAAAAGGCAGTTTGTGGGGCTTGCTCAGCTTTGCATTTGCTCTTGGGCTGGGTACCACTATTGCGGAGCCAGCACTGATTGCGGTGGCGGAAGAGGCATCGGAAATTGCTGCAGATGCCTGCATTATAGGCGGTACTGAAGAGGCTATGGAGAGTTATGCACTGGGTTTAAGGCTGTCAGTAGCGATATCAGTGGGTCTTGCCATCATGCTCGGTGTAATCCGAATCATTCGTGGCTGGCCGATTCAGTACCTGATTATGGGTGGTTATATTCTTGTGGTTATCGTTACCGCCTTTGCGCCGGAAACGATTATTGGTATCGCCTATGATTCGGGCGGGGTGACAACGTCAACAATCACGGTACCCCTGGTTGCAGCACTGGGTGTAGGTCTTGCCTCCTCAATAAAAGGTCGAAACCCTATGCTGGATGGATTCGGGCTAATAGCGTTTGCATCATTACTGCCAATTATCTTCGTGCTTCTATATGGAATAGGGGGTGAAGCAGGCTGGTTCTGGGATGATCCAGTGTGCGGTGGAGAGCGTGTAAAGCTGGTAAGTCAAGCAGCCCAGCAGACAGACGTAACGGCAGGAATAGTAAAAGAGTTTGTTATTACCTTTGGCCAGACAATCAGGGATGTGCTGCCAATCATACTGCTAATCCTTTTTTTCCAGATATTTGTAATTCGTGAACGGGTTAAGCATCCCGAGCGTCTGATAGCCGGATTCGGTTTCGTTTTACTGGGGCTTGCACTATTTTTACTTGGTCTTGAAATGGCATTGTTCCCGATTGGTAAAATGATGGCAGCGCAATTAACGGATCCAGAATTTATTGCCGGCAGCAGTCGACAGATCGAGGCACTGGGTTGGGAAGATTATTACTGGGTTTACTTGTTTGCTTTCATGATTGGTTTTAGTACGACGATTGCTGAGCCATCACTGCTGGCAGTAGCGATCAAGGCAGAAGAGATTTCTGGCGGGGCAATTAGTATCTGGGGTTTACGTATTGCCGTTGCCATTGGTGTCGCAGTGGGCATTAGCCTGGGCGCCTACCGTATCGTTACGGGTATCCCGCTGGAATATTTTATTATTACCGGATACATCGTCGTTGTCATACAAACCTGGTTCGCACCTCGCCTGATTGTCCCACTGGCCTATGATTCAGGCGGCGTCACAACCTCGACAGTAACTGTCCCACTAGTGGCCGCGCTCGGCCTGGGGTTGGCCGATACCATACCCGGGCGCAGTGTATTAATTGATGGCTTTGGACTGATTGCTTTTGCCAGCCTGTTTCCCATTATCAGTGTCATGGCCTATGCCCAGATATCAGAATTTCGTTCTAGAAGACAATCCTCAGGAGAGTAATCATGCATTTTAAATTGATCATTACATTTGTCGAAGATAACAAGACAGATGCGGTAATGGACGCCGCCAGAGACGCCGGTGCAACGGGGGCGACGGTCATCAACAATGCCCGTGGTGAAGGGTTGAAGCAAAGTAAAACATTTTTTGGGCTATCTCTGGAGACGCAGCGCGATGTTTTGCTATTTCTGGTTGAAGAACATATGAGTAGGGCTATAATCGAGAAGATTTCTGATGTTGGCGAATTTGAAGACAACCCCGGATCCGGGATTGCATTTCAGGTTAATGTTGAAGATGCTGTTGGTGTTACTAAACAGATTAGAGAATTGAGCGAGGCAGTGGAGGAACAGCTATGACTGATAAAAGAAAGGTCAGCGTGCGTGAGGTGATGAAGCTCAAGTACGATATGGTCGATGGCATGATGAGCGTACGCGATGCATTGTTAGCCATGAAACACCGCGAAAATAAATCGTTGATTGTTGATAAACGAGATGAACACGATGAATATGGCATGGTACTGATCTCGGATATCGCAAAAAAGGTGCTTGCAGTCGACAAGTCACCAAAGCGAGTCAATATTTATGAAGTTATGACGAAACCGATTCTTTCCATTGATCCGGAAATGGATATTCGATATTCCGCTCGATTATTCGAACGTTTTGGACTTTCCCGTGCACCAGTTGTGGAAAATCGCAAGGTAATCGGTATTGTCAGTTATACCGACATGGTGCTGAAAGGCCTTGTCGAGATTTAAATTATTTATGGCCAATGACGAATTTTGTCATTGGCAAACTCATTAGCGAAAATATTTAGTGTATGACCCTGACCTGCTGAGATCGAACTGAGTCTTTTCAAAAGCTTTCTTACACTAGATCGATTTATTGGCTAATACCTGAAAGACTATTCTTCTGCAAGATCAACATTCCTCAACTGTTCAGCCGCTACTTCTGGGCTGATGGTGTTGACGAACAGACCGGAGCCGAGCTCAAAACCTGTCGGTATCGATGTTCTCGGGGTAATTTCCAGGTGCCAGTGATAACTGGGGGTATTGTCTGCAAAGCGGCGATCATGCGGTATAGAGTGCAGGAAATAATTGTACTGTACGCCGCCGAGAACCGAATCAAGCCTCGCCATGGTTCGCTGCAAAACGAGAGCAAAGTCCTCCAGGTCTTCATCTGTTGCATCCTTGAAATCTGCCTGGTGAGTTAGTGGCAGGATATGGATTTCCCATTCATATCGACTGGCGAAAGGCTTGATAGCTATAAATCTTTTGCCACGTTCAATCACATACTGGCCGACATCAATCTTTCGCTTAACCTCACCTGATTCACGATCATAGATTCGTGTTTCAAAGGTAAGAGCCTCGTCGATTAATGAGCAGAACACGCAGTTGTGATGTTTTTCGTAGTAATTGTGTGAATGATCCACTTCGGCCTGTACGTTATCCGGCACAACGGGCAGCGCGATCATCTGCGAATGCGTGTGTGGGATGCTGGCACCGGCAGCCGGTCCGAAATTTTTGAAGGCCAGCACATATCGCAGCCTGTCATCAGATTCATATAATGCCTGCATGCGTTCGCGGTATGTTTTAAACAACAGGGTAATATGACTAATCGTCATTTCGTGCATTGCAATGCCGTGGCTGCTGTTATCAATAATTACCTCGTGGCGCCCATAACCATCGATTGTCTGCTGCAGACCAATATTAAGATCAGGTTGTTCGCGATCATCACCCAGCACCGGGTAGAGGTTTTCAACGATGCGAATATCCCAGTTTTCATCCTCCGGCAGAGATTGAATGGCTGGCGGTGTCTTATCTTCATTACCACGACAGAAGGGACAGGTGGCAACATGCGGACGGGAATCTCGAGGCGCCAGCTCTTCGGCTTTTTTCGGTCGATTACCGCGGGCAGTAGCGACCAGTACTGATTCACTTGGGACAATTGGGTTGATACGGATCTCTCGTAGTTCAGACGACATAGGGGTTCCATGATTTTTTGAGTATGCAGTTCACTAATTATAAGTGAACTGGTGCTCTATTATAAGTTTTCAGTTTTTAGTGATCAGTGTTTAGTAAAAAAGTGACCAATATCCTAAAACCTAAAACTGAAAACAGCATTTTTATGTTATCTTTCAGTTGCTTCAGTAAGGACAAAATAATGACAGTTTCAAAATTACTTCTGGAAAACAAACTTGAGCAGTCGGCCTCGGGACTCTGGCATATGCCGGGTGCTGATATTAAACATAATTTTGCCTACTCGGATGGTGATTATGAAGAAGATTACGTGTTGGCAGTTATCGACAATGCGGAAGACACCAGCTCCACTTCGGCAGAGCTTGAAGGTCACATACGTGACTGGTCATCGGAATATCACCTGACATCAAAACGAGCCAACCTGCTGCGGGCGCTCGATTTATCTGGCATTAAAGATGTCCTGGAACTGGGTTGTGGCTGCGGTGCAATCTCCCGATACCTGGCCGAGCAGGGGATGAATGTTGATGCCATAGAAGGCAGCACACGACGAGCCAGAATTGCCTCATCCCGCTGCCGGGATCTGGATAACATCAACATTATCAATAGCAACTTCAATCACCTGAAGCTGCCTGAACAGGCCTATGAAGCAGTATTCCTGATCGGCGTGCTTGAGTATGCAAAGCGCTTTTGCCCGAATGCAGCTAATGACCGGGCAGCAGTAATGGAAATTTTGGCCGCTGTAAAGAGCAGCCTGAAACCCGGCGGCGTCATTATTACCGCGATTGAAAATCGTCTCGGTTTAAAGTACCTGATGGGTGCTTCAGAGGATCACTATGGTGTTCCTTACATTGGAATAAATGGCTACCCTGAAAGTTCAGGCATATGTACCTATGATCATGGTGAATGGCGGCATATCCTTGATCAGGCAGGGCTTGCCAGCAACGTCTTTTTGGCGCCCTTCCCGGACTACAAGATTCCCACTGTGGTCTTGCATGAAGAGTTCCTGCAACAACAGGGAGCTTCAAGCCATCTGCGCGGTTCGGTGTCACGTGATTACCTGCACGCACTAAACAACGATTTCAACGAATATATTTTCTGGCAGGCCTGTAATCAGAACGGTAGCCTGCTGGAGTTCACGAATTCATATCTGATAATCGCTGGACGTGACAGTGATACGGCAGAGAAAATTGCTGCTTTTGATTTCGCACACTTCACTGGATCTCAGCGTAAGCCGGAATTCCGTGCGGTGACACGCAAGCGCCGTGATGAAATGATCGTGCGCAAACAAAAGTTGGGCAGTGCTTCAAGTACCGGGTCTGCAGAGCATGGGTTGCAGCAAATATTTAAAGAAGAGGATTATCTGCAAGGTAAGCTTTTGGCTGATGTCTGGCTGCAAAATCTGATGACCTGGCAGGAGCAGCAAAGATTATTGTCACTGTACAAAGACTACTACGATTTTCTTAATGCCTATGCAGCACAAAACCCTGATGCCAGAGACATGCTTGATATCCTGCCATTCAATATCATCACTGACAAGGCAGGAAACTATCAGAGCTTTGATCGCGAGTGGCTGCTTGATGAAAAGCTGGCACCCGAATTTGTATTGTTTCGCGCATTATTCTGGTTTGTCTATGGTAACAGCCGTGAGTTTGCTCCACTTTTCATAGCTAATGGATGGAACAGCATACGTGACTATATTCTACAGAGTTTTGAGCAGCTGGGGATTGATGCGAAAGACAGCATTGACGGCTATGCAGCGATGGAAGATCGGCTGCAGTCAGAAATTAGTACCGCCAGGCAGGAGCGTTTAATCTGCAGCCTGCTCGACACCGTGCCGCAAGCGCGCAGCGGTGATACCATGTTTCAGCCGCGCCTGTACTGGGCGCAGCCGGCAGAAGTTTTTTCTGAACAGAATACCCTGATGACTTCAGCTGTCCTCGGTGCTGAGCGACAATCAATTGAGTTCGATGTCCCGGGCATATTACCTGCCGACAGTCTGCTGCGTTTTGATCCGGCCGAACGTGACGGCTATTTCCATCTCTATCGATTGAAACTGGCTTACACTGAAGTCGATGGCAACGGGGGCAGGGTGGTGCTTGAGCTAAACAGTGCCGAGGAGATCGCTGAAAAATTCGTCATCAAGGGCGCAAGCCTTTGTGGCACTGGTGACAGTGCCGTTTTCGTCGCTCATGACCGCGATCCGCATTTCGAATATAACCTGCCCGCAGCATCAAGCGAAATACACCTGGAAGTAGAGATGGACTGGCCGCACAGCGAGGAGTACGAAATTGTCCGTGATGGACTCAGGCAGCGGCACGGCGAGTGGTACGAGGAAAAGATTGCACTGCAAAAACAGCTTGTAGAGCTGAAATTCATTCAGCAATCGCATCAGCGATGGTATCAACAGAAGCAGGCAATTGAGCAGCAGATTTATCAGCTGCAGTCAGATCGCGATGAGCTTGATATGATCAAAAGGTCACGTTCTTACCGTATTACACGTAAACTCGCTGGAATATTAAAACGATGAAAGCAGTACGGCTGTTCTTTTCCCGGGCTGCATCACTCTTTGACCTCGTAACCAAAGGTAGATAAGGATTGTCGCATTATCTTGTTGATGCGTGATCGCTGCTTCCGGTTCAACTCTTTTTTCCAACGTTGAATAGAATCATGCGCATTCTTACTGGTCTGGTGGCCTTCAACCTTGTTGTTCATGGTATTTACCATTTTCTCTATCGTATTCGGATTGTGACTTAGGTTCATTTCACTGAGCAATTGCTGCAATGTTTCCCGGGGTTTTGTTAACAAATCCTCGTAACGTAGAACGAGTGGTTGTTTTACGCGGTTTTCAAAACTCACGCGTAGTTGTTCAACGCGTTCAGCAACGATGTCCATGTAGTCATCAGCATGTTCGGGTTGCCAACCAAAATCAACGGTTTGCCGCCGCTGACTGAATTGCAACATCGAGCAATACATGTCACGAAAATCACGTACCAGAAAGAGCTCCTGTCCTTCCGGGCAGAGTTCCATTATCAATCTTGCAGTATGACCACTGCCAGATTTCTC
>JASJFV010000008.1:0-9871 GCA_033791885.1 Gammaproteobacteria bacterium
TATAGCTGTATATTTTCTCTTTCCGTTCCGGTTTTCTGGTCAATCTGCTGCTGCTTATTCTTCTTCAACCAGAGAGCGAATCCAACCAGATCACGCCGATAGGCTAACAGCGTGTTGTCACTTAAACCATCTTCCAGCCACAATGAATCAATAAAATCATCAATAGAGGAATTTCTCCCTCCATTTTCTACACTACTGTTACTCGACTGCAGTGTGTCTTGCTTCATGCGTAAGCAACCATTCCTTGATTTCCAGGGGCTCACCGGAGGTATGGCCCATAAAACCACCGCGACCAGAAGCAGAAACTACGCGGTGGCATGGAATGAAGATGGGCACTGGATTGCTGCGGCAGGCATTACCCACAGCTCGGGGAGAACTATTTAATTGCCTGGCAATATCACCATAGGTGCGGGTATGCCCGGGTTTTATTGCAGCCAGTCTTTGCCATACCTTTTTTTGAAAAACTGTACCATTCAGTATCGTCGCTGGTGCTATTGTGTTGCACGGGTCGCTGAAGTAATCATCCAGCGCATGCTGAATATCTGCACTTTCCTCATCATCACGTTTTGCTGATTTTCTTCGCTCTGCTGGTTTCGCTCCTTTGCCAAGAAATTCAAGCCCGCAGAGCATTTCACCATTCATCTGGACCCCCAGGTAGCCTACCGGAGATGACAGGACTGCCGTGTAGCTCTTTTCATCAGGCATGATTTCCGTCTCTTTAATTATATTCACTCAGCAGCAACTTAACACAAAAAAAAGCGGCCAGGCTATCACGCCTGACCGCTTTTTATGATTTGTGCAGAACCTGCTAACGACGAAAAGTCGTTTGCAGCCTGTACTGATTAGATTTTTTCCTTGATTCTGGCTGCTTTGCCGGTCAGTCCGCGCATGTAATAGAGCTTGGCACGACGTACATCGCCGCGGCGAACCACGTCGACTGAATCAATCTGCTTACTGTGTGTCTGGAATACACGTTCAACACCTTCACCGTATGAAATCTTTCTTACTGTGAATGCCGAATTGATGCCACGATTTTTCTTCGAGATGACAAAACCTTCGAAGGCCTGAAGACGCTCACGGTCTCCTTCCCTGACCTTTACCTTGACGACTACAGTGTCTCCCGGTCCAAACTCAGGTATATCCGTTCTCAGTTGCTCGGCATCAATTGCCTGAATCAGATTGCTCATACTTTATCTCCTGCTTTCATGTTCTTGCTTAAATTCACTTAATAACTTCGTCTGTTCGTCGTCAAGCTCGACCTTGTCAAGTAACTCAGGTCGTCTCAACCAGGTTCTTCCCAGCGACTGCCGCATGCGCCAGCGCCTGATGGCTGCATGGTCACCGGACAACAAAACGTCAGGCACTTTTTGCCCTTTGTATGTTTCTGGCCGCGTAAAATGCGGGCAATCCAGTAAACCCTCTGCAAATGAATCTGCCGCAGCAGAACATTCATTACCCAGAACACCGGGTAACTGCCTGGCAATGGCATCTATCATCACCATTGCCGGTAATTCTCCACCGGTCAGAACAAAATCGCCTATCGAGACCTCATGATCAACTCGATCAAGAAGAAACCGCTCGTCGATACCTTCATATCGCCCTGACAATAAAATAAGACCGGGCAATGACGCGTATTCCTGTGCCATTTTGTGATCAAACGTTTGCCCCTGGGGACTAAGGTAGATCACCTTCCGATCATTTTCCTGCTGGCTGCAAATCGCATCCAGCGTTTTTTCCAGAGGGCCGGTCTTCATAACCATGCCCGGACCACCTCCGTAAGGTCTGTCATCAACAGTACGATGGCGGTCTTCTGTATAATCCCGCGGGTTCCAGCAACTCACGTCGAGCAACCCTGTATCTACAGCTCGGGAAGTTACCCCGTAGTCTGTCAAGGCATCGAACATCCCCGGAAAAAGGGTAATGATATCGATGTCCATAAAATTCAAAAATCCGCGTCCCAGTCGACAATTATTTTTTTATTGTCGAGGTCAACCTCATGTACTGCAAATTCGGTGAACGGTATCAGTCGCTCTTTATCACCTTTCACAACCATTACATCATTAGCACCGGTTTCGAACAGGTTTGCGACTTCACCCAGTTCTATTCCCTGCTGATTTACAACGCTGAGACCGGTTAACTGTGACCAGTAATACTCATCAATACCTGTAGCCGGTAAATCTTCTTCAGAGATGGAGATATCAGCACCAATCAGTTGCCTGGCCGCATCACAGTCTGTATAGCCTTTTAGACTGGCTATCAATCCTTTGCCTTGCTGCCGTCCATCAAGCAGTTCAACTTCAACAGTCCTGCCATTCACTTCAAGCAACCATGGACTATAGCTAAATATCTGCTCTCGTGGACGAGTTTCCGAAAATACTTTGACCCAACCCTTGATGCCAAAAACCCCGACAATTTTACCCAGGGTAATGTTCATCTAAAGGGTGTGCTACCGAAAAACCTCAGGCAGCCTGTTTCTTGTACAGACCTGCAACAGTATCAGTCATTTTGGCACCTTTGCTGACCCAGTGCTCTACACGTTCACGGTCCAGGCGCAGGGTTTCTTCGTTCTCTTTTGCACGCGGATTGTAAAAACCCAGACGTTCAATGTAGCGCCCGCGTAGTGAGCGACGCTGATCAGCCACTACAATTGAATAAAAAGGCCTTTTCTTGGCGCCCCCACGTGTCATGCGTATAACTACCATAATATTCCTCGAACTATTGCCCAATAATCACCTGCCCGGTATTCCCGGCAGGAAATCTATATAAAAACCTTAATCGAGCGATTTTACAGTGATTAATATGCCTTTGGAAGTCTCAAAAGCATTATTTTGTCGAGAATCGACGATATGTTATGAAGAAATAGTGTGCCAGCGTCCCGTACGGACAATTTTTCAGCATCGAGGAAAGCTTCATTTTAACAAAAATGCAATCAGCGGCCCTTTCCTGCCTGATTTTGCTATCCCTTGAAAGGCATGCCAGGCATTCCACCGCCAAGTCCCTGCATTAACCCGCGCATGGCATTTTTTCCTTTACCCATTCGCTTCATCATTTTCTGCATCTGGGTAAATTGTTTAAGCATACGGTTGATTTCCTGCACCGAGGTGCCGGATCCTGCGGCAATTCGCTTCTTGCGCGCTGCCCTGATAATGGCAGGATGTGCTCTTTCATTCGGCGTCATTGAATTGATTATGGCAACCAGGTTTTTTTGTGGATTGCTTTCAACCTGTTCTTTGACATTGCCCGGTAAATTGCTCATCCCGGGAATCTTATCCATCATACTGGCCATGCCGCCCATTTTCTCAATCTGCAGCAGCTGATCACGGAAATCTGCAAGATCAAAGCCTTTTCCTTTCTTAAGTTTTTTTGCCAGCTTAGTTGCTTTGGCATGATCAATCTTCTGGTGAGCTTCTTCGACCAGGCTCAATACATCACCCATGCCGAGTATGCGTGATGCAAGGCGGTCAGGATGGAAGGCCTCAAGCGCATCCATTTTTTCGCCAATACCAAGAAATTTAATCGGTTTGCCGGTCACTTCACGTATCGACAAAGCGGCACCGCCTCGGGCATCACCGTCGGTCTTGGTCAGAATGACACCCGTCAATGGCAAGGCCTCATTGAATGCCTTCGAGGTGTTCACTGCATCCTGGCCTGTCATGCTATCAGCGACAAACAGGGTTTCCACAGGATCAATTGCCGCATGTACCTCCCTGATTTCAGACATCATTTCTTCATCGACGTGCAAACGCCCTGCGGTGTCGATGATGACGACATCACAACCGCTCTTTTTAGCTGCATCGATGGCATTGACTGCAATGTCCACCGGTTTTGATTCGCTGCTGGAAGGGAAAAAGACTGCCTCAACCTGCTTTGACAGGGTTTTCAACTGCTCTATCGCGGCTGGACGGTAGACGTCGGCACTGGCAACCATGACCTTTTTCTTTTCTCGTTTTTTCAGAAACAGCGAGAGCTTGGCGACGGTTGTTGTTTTACCTGCACCCTGCAGGCCAGCTACCAGGATGACAACGGGGGGCCGGGCGGCCAGGTTCAGCTGATCATTGGATTCACCCATCAGGTGAATAAGCTCATCATTGACTATTTTTATTACTGCCTGTCCGGGTGTCAGGCTGGCAACGACTTCCTGTCCTATCGCTTTTTCCTGCACACGGGAGACAAAAGTCTTAACCACAGGCAAGGCCACATCCGCTTCGAGCAGGGCCATTCTTACCTCACGCATGGCCTCCTGGATATTGTCTTCCGTCAGTTTGCCCTGGCCACGTAATTTTTTGAACGTGCCCTGCAGGCGTTCACCGAGATTCTCAAACATAGTTTGCCCTACCTGATAGTACTGTTATTAGTTTCTGCTAAGTGCCTAAAATACTGAATTCTACTCTGATAGTCTTGTTCGGGTCACTACTTCAGCTGACGATAGTTTTATCTTCCAGTCTTCTTCACAACACGCCATTAGGGTATATTTATCATGCTGACAGGGCAAAGCGCACGTTGAGGTAAATCATGAACGGGATTCGCGAATCAGGAATTTATCAAATCACTGTTGCTAATCTTTGCTATGGCTAGTTATCGGGTGCATTTGCACCTCAACAAGATCACATGAATTGCTAACTAACATGCCTGCATATTAGTTCTGCGCTTCACTGGAAAATGGAAAAATAATGACGTTCACTGTGTTGACGATTGTTGTCGTAATACTGTACTCCCTATCAAGCATACTGGTTATTCGTAGCCTTGTCAGTCCAACAATATCACTTGCAAGTCCGCAGAACCGCATGCTTCTGGTGGCGCTGATCTCGTCGATTCTTTTTCATGGCATTTTGCTCAAACTGCAGATCTTGACCGATGGCGGTCTAAACCTTTCCTTTGGTTACGCCATGTCACTGGTGATGTGGGTCATCACTATAATGTACCTGCTAATCAGCATGTTTCGTCCTGCTACCATCATTGGCGCCATCATCCTGCCACTGGACATTATTACGCTCATTATCGTACTGTTTCTGCCCAGCAATACAGTCATTGCCAGTGGCACGCCTCTGCTGCACTTACATATTGCCACTGCCATCCTTGCCTACAGCCTGCTTGCACTTGCAGGCATACAGGCCTTATTCGTAAATAGCCAGGAAAAAGCCCTGCACAGGCACCAGGCGAAACAGATTAACCTGCAGCTGCCTCCGCTTGAGACAATGGAATCACTGCTCTTCAGCATGTTGCTTGGCGGGTTTATCCTGCTTTCACTCACCCTTGTCAGTGGCGTCTTTTTTACTGAAGAAATATTTGGCAAGAAACTGGTAATTAATCATCATATTCTACTGTCAGCCTTTGCCTGGCTGGTTTTTGGAACGCTCCTGTTTGGCCACTGGCGATGGGGCTGGCGCGGTCGCAACGCAGTACACTGGACGATCGGTGGCCTGAGTCTGCTGGTGCTTGGGTATTTTGGTACTAAGTTTGTACTGGAATTCATGCTTAGCAAATAATCCAGCCTAGTACTGGAATCAACTACCCCCGGCCAGATGAACACACGCATACGCGAAATACCCTATAACTACACATCCTTCTCCGACCACGAAATCGTCACCCGGTTTCTCGGAGAAGACATGTGGAGCATCCTTAATTCACTGCGTGGTCAACGACGTACCGGGCGTTCTGCGCGAATGCTCTTCGATGTACTCGGAGATATGTGGGTTATAAACCGCAACCCCTATATTCAGGATGACCTGATAACCGATCAAAAGCGCTGGAAATCCCTGATAAACACTTTGCATGAACGACTGGACCAGGTGGTCAGCCGCGCCGCTGGCAATCAGCAGGCACTGCAGCTAGCGGATGCCGGACGAAAAGCTATCATCGAATTCGAGGCGGGTCTAAGCGATTGCCGACAAATGCGGCAAAAAGCCAAACGCCGTCTTGAGCGTGTGACAGCAAAAGACAATATCCACTTTGATGGACTGATGCGTGTTTCCCATGTTACCGATGCTTCAGACTGGCGTGTTGAGTACCCGTTTGTTGTTATCACCCCGGACACAGAATCAGAAGTCAGGGATATAGTCGAGGCCTGCATCGATCTCGGACTCACCATCATTCCCCGTGGCGGAGGCACAGGCTATACCGGAAGTGCCGTCCCATTGTTCACCAACACCGCCATCATAAACACGGAAAGACTGCTTGATATTGGTGAAGTGAATGATTGTTCACTGCCTGGCGTTGCAGAAAAAGTAGCCGCAATAAGTGTTCAGGCCGGCGTGGTCACTCGTCGTGTTGCTGACAAAGCCTACCAGGCCGGGCTGGTATTTGCTGTTGATCCTACCTCGCAGGATGCCTCCTGTATTGGCGGCAATATAGCGATGAATGCCGGTGGCAAGAAAGCGGTCATGTGGGGAACCACACTGGACAACCTGGTCTCATGGCGCATGGTTACACCGGACGCAAAGTGGCTGCATGTCGAGCGCCTGGACCATAACCTCGGCAAGATCCATCTACAGGGAGTAGTTCGTTTTCAAATCCAACGCTTCGAGAAAGACGGGCAGACGGCTGATGGTAAGGCTGAAATACTCGAAATCCCGGGCAGCGAATTACGCCACAACGGCCTCGGAAAAGATGTCACCAACAAATTTCTTGGCGGTTTGCCTGGCATCCAGAAAGAAGGTTGTGACGGCCTGATTACTTCAGCAAAGTTTATACTTCACCGCATGCCGGCAAACATTCGCACCATCTGCCTCGAGTTTTTTGGCAATGATCTGCATAAGTCTGTATCGACCATTGTCGATATCATTGATCTTGCCGAGAGAAATACAGGCATTCTGCTGTCAGGCCTTGAACATCTTGACGAGCGTTACGTTAAAGCCGTTGGCTACACCACAAAAGCAGCTCGCGCCGAGTTGCCGAGAATGATCCTGTTAATTGACATCAGCAGTGATGATGAAGATCAGTTAGTTCAGGTCAGCAGCGAAATCGTCGACCTGGCGAAACAGCAGGATGCCGAAGGGTTTATTGCTTCGAGTGCAGAGGCCAGGCACAGTTTCTGGAGCGATCGCTCACGTACCGCAGCCATTGCGGCGCATACCAATGCCTTTAAAATTAATGAAGATGTGGTAATTCCGTTACCCCGACTGGCCGAGTACACAGAAGGCATTGAGCGGATCAATATCATTCAGTCGACCAAAAATAAACTGTCCATTATTCACGCCGCCGAAGAATACCTCTCTTCAGCAGCGACAGCAGACATCGAAACTACTGATTTTGGCGATAGCGATGAGAGCCATGCAATCATCGCAGCCAAGCTTGTAGCGGCACAGGAGCACCTTGCTACTATTCGAGATTGCTGGGCATCCATAATAGCCGACCCGGACAGACCTGCCACCCACTACCCGAGATTAGCTGCGGCCCTGGCAGATGACATAGATGATGAAGACACTGCTTTCTCCTTGCTGCAGTCGCGCCAGTTACGCATATCCTATCGAAAAGAAGTTGAGCAGCCATTAAAAGAAATTTTCAGTGGCAATGCAATGAAGGCTGTGCGCGATAAGCTGGACAAAATTCACGCCAGCACCCGCTCAAGCCGGCTATTTGTTGCAACCCATATGCATGCCGGTGATGGAAACGTACATACTAATATCCCGGTTCATTCAAACGACTATGAGATGCTTCACCAGGCAGACCAGATTGTTGATGAGATCATGCGGCTGGCGAAAGATCTGGGCGGTGTGATTTCAGGCGAGCACGGCATCGGCCTGACAAAAATGCAGTACCTAGATCAGGACACCATTGACGCCTTCAGTCAGTACAAACAAAAAATAGACCCGCAACAGCATTTCAATCGCGGAAAATTACTCAGCGGCAGCGGATTGAGTAATGCCTATACACCGTCCCTCAGGCTGCTCGAACAGGAAGCGCTGATTCTTGAAGCCAGCGCACTCGGTAAGTTAAATAACGAGGTCAAAGACTGCCTGCGTTGCGGCAAGTGCAAACCGGTGTGCACGACCCATATTCCTGCGGCAAATTTACTCTACTCACCACGCAACAAGATCCTTGCTTCAGGCCTGCTGGTTGAAGCGTTTCTTTATGAAGAACAAACACGACGCGGCATTTCGACACGCCATTTTGATGAGTTGAATGATATAGCTGACCATTGCACAATCTGTCACCGCTGCCTGTCACCCTGCCCGGTGAATATTGATTTTGGTGAAGTGTCATCGCTGATTAAGAATATCCTGTTGGAAAAGGGTAAAAAACAGTTTAATGCAGGCAACTGGCTGGCAATGTCATTTCTCAATGTCACAAATCCGCGCACAATAAGATGGCTGCGGCTGGGCATGATCAAAGCCGGTTACCGCAGTCAGAGGTGGATCAACCGGTTTGCACGGCATTTCAGACTGATACCTGAGAGCAAACGACCGGGCAGCACACTCGGGCAACCCGAAATTCGTAGCCAGGTAGTCAATTTTGTCAGAAAACCACTGCCTTCTGATACACCGGGGCCAACACTGCGTGCACTGCTGGATATTGAACAGGCCAACAGCATTCCGATTATTCAAAATGCAGAAAAAATAACCGATAGCAGTGATACCGTTTTCTATTTTCCCGGCTGCGGCTCTGAACGATTATTCAGCCAGATAGGCATGGCAACCCTGGCCATGCTGTATGAACAGGGTGTCCGCACAGTATTACCCCCCGGTTATTTATGCTGCGGCTATCCGCAAACTGCCGGTGGTGATAGCAGACGTGGCACCCAGATGTCGACTGATAACCAGGTGCTGATGCACAGGATAGCCAATACCCTTAGCTACCTGGATATACGAACAATTATCGTGTCTTGCGGCACCTGCCTTGATCAGCTGTTGAAATACCAGCTGCAACAGATTTTTCCGGGTTGCAGGACGATGGATATTCATGAATTCCTGATGGAAAAGGGTCTGTCACTCGACAACACTGGCAAGAAATACCTGTACCATGAACCGTGCCATAGCCCGATGAAGCATCATGACCCGGTTGACGTGGCGAGTAAATTACTCGGAGCCGATGTTCTATTATCTGACCGATGCTGCGGCGAATCAGGTACTTTCGCCATTAGCAGACCTGATATCGCTACCCAGGTGAGATACCGCAAACAGGAAGAGCTTTTTAAAAATATAGAAACACTGACCGGTGAAACAGGAAAAGCAAAAGATTTAAAAATACTGACCTCCTGCCCATCTTGCCAACAGGGCATGGCACGCTATGAAAAAAGTACCGGCCTCGGCACGGATTATATCGTCGTTGAACTCGCTGCCAGTCTGCTGGGGGAAAACTGGATGCAGGAATCAGCGGAAAAGATTCGCAGCGAAGGAATAGAAAAGGTGCTGTTGTGAACCGTAGTTTCAAGTGTTAAGCAAATTCTAATTCGCTGTTCTTTTATCCTGAAACAAGAGACTTTGAGTTTTGAACTTAAAACTTAAAACTTAAAACTTAAAACTTAAAACTTAAAACTTAAAACTTAAAACTAAAGCCCCAACTTCTTCTCAAGATAATGAATATTCGTGCCACCTGCCTGAAAGTTTGTGTCATCAATAATTTCTTTATGCAGATCAATATTGGTATTAATGCCGGTAATGCTGATTTCATCAAGAGCGCCCCGCATACGCGCTAGCGCGACGTCTCTATTGCAACCATAAGCAATCAATTTGCCGATCATTGAATCATAATGCGGTGGTACCGTGTAACCACCATAGATATGGGTGTCTATACGAATGCCAGGACCACCGGGTGCGTGGTAACGTTCAATTGTACCGGGTGAGGGAATAAAGGTTTTATGGTGCTCAGCATTCAGGCGACATTCAATAGCGTGGCCCCTGATTTCAATATCACTTTGTTTGTATCGAAGTTT
>JASJFV010000009.1:0-8742 GCA_033791885.1 Gammaproteobacteria bacterium
CCTCAACAATCCACAAGGGTTAATTTATATCAAATACGAAACCAGTAGCGAGGGCACTCCCACCATAACAATGACTCGAATTTTAATTCAGGTAATTATTACGGATCGTTATTATTAGCAAATAGGGCAAATAAAGACACCCACTGAATTAACAATAATTAGGATCAACCCTAAGCCAATCGTAGCTTTGGCAACCTGCAGCAATGTAGACTATAATCCTTGCAGGCAAACAATTTAACAACACCATCATTTTCAAAATTAACACTGTTTTGATAA
Source organism: Gammaproteobacteria bacterium (assembly GCA_033791885.1). GTDB lineage: Bacteria > Pseudomonadota > Gammaproteobacteria > BMS3Bbin11 > BMS3Bbin11 > BMS3Bbin11. The sequence continues at coordinate 277 of JASJFV010000009.1, forward strand.
CTTTCCATGATGCATCGCACCAATCCATACAAATCACTAGCTGATAGTGAGCAGATAACCGACCCGGCAAAAATCTTACGATTGCTCAAACGGTTCACAAAACGATATACACCCCTCACTGTACAGATACCAAACCCCAAGGAGCATTACACCAGCTGCATTGTAGGTATCGACGGGAAATATATTCTACTCGACGAACTGCTGCCATCACCTGGTAACGAATTACTGGTTACTGAACGCGCACTTCTGGTCACGGGAAAAATTGATGGCATTGTTATCCAGCTCTTTACTACGCTAAAGCGTGTGGATGACAAGGACAAGATACTTACCTACTACATGAAACTACCGAGTCTGCTTGAATACCAACAACGCCGCCAGACCTACAGGGCCAGTATCCCCATTACCCGGGAACTGCCTGTGATCATCGAAAATAACCACGGTATACTGCTAAAAGGAGAACTGCGTAACCTGTCTCACGGTGGAGCAGGCATGATTTTACTGGCAGACAAAACCATCATGGAAAACGGGAGACTGTATGAGTGTACGATCGAGCTACCCGATGGCATGCAGATATACTGCACAGCAGAGTTATGTTTCACAAAAAACATTGCTTCTCGAAACAAACAGTATATTGGCGTTCAGTTTGTTGAGCTTTTACCTATGCAGTCACGGCTTATTGGCCGCTGTATCAGTGAACTCGAACGAGAACTCATCAGGAAGAGATAGCACATTAAGGAATAAACAGGGACAGCCATTAATTAAAAAAACACGGGATCAAATTTGCTAAATTGATATCAATATGAACTGGAAAACCGACTACCGATCCTTTTACTACGAAGGTAGCCCTGAGCCATCAGATCTCTTACTATCCGCGGATGAAACAGCGCTGCTGAGTATCGATGTCCAGAACACTTACATGACACCTTCGACTGACCCGGTGGAACAGGCACGCTGGGCGCCTTTTATTGAGCGTATGCATGACATCGTCATCCCGGCGACTGCCAAATTACAGAACAGCTTTCGGCAACATGGCATGGATGTGCTGCATGCCCGCATTGCCTGCCTGCTGGAGGATGGAAGAGATCGCTCCCTGAGCCAGAAAAAGCCGGGCTGGAACTACCTGCTACTGCCGAAGGACCGAGAGGATGCCCAGATCGTTACGGAACTTGCACCGCAGGAAGATGAGCTCGTGGTCACCAAAACCACCGACAGCGCCCTCACTGGAACCAACCTGCGCCTGGTACTCCACAACATGGGGATAAAAAATGTGGTGCTCACCGGTATATTTACCGATCAGTGTATCTCATCAACAGTGCGCAGCCTGGCGGATGAAAGTTTCAACGTAATTCTTGTCGAGGACTGTTGTGCGGCGGGAACCGATGAACTCCACGACAAGGAGCTGGAGATACTTAACATGATCTACTGTCATGTCATCAGCAGCGGGGAGTTGATGGATATCATGGGTTTATAGATCGTTTGAAGAGTAAATACAGACGAGAAAAGGCAGATAAAGGCGCCCATAAATTATAGTTATAACAGTGAATTCACCAGATGATTCTTGTTAAACTGATGCTGATTATTCAGCAGAATAATTAGAGCCAATACCTGTAAGTTAAGAACTAAGTCATTAATAATAAAGAATTTTTACAGGCTTGAAAATGGAATAAACAAAAAATCAGCAAAAGCTTTAAGCTGAATATTTCATGCATAAAAAAGCACAGCGGGCGCATCGCAAGACGCAGTGGTAATACGGGGTGGCATCAAGCGATACCAATGTCTTCCAGGGTTTTGACATATGGCTACCCTTAGCTAGTTGTTGCTTTAACCCTACAAAATCGTTATGTTATTGTTTTGTAGGCGCCTTTCTTTGGTACAATTGTGTTGTGGGTGTTTTTCTTTGTCTGATTTTCGGGGTGATATTTTTGTTATGAAACATACATTGCTGCTGGCGATTCTAGCACTGCGGAGCTCCCCCGCACTGGCATTTACAACTGCTATTTTTAAAGATGAAGACGGTATAAGGAACTGGCAGCATCTGGCCAATTATACCGGTGGCACACTGCTGATTCTGTTATCGATTGCGGTCATCTATCTGTTTATAGCCCGCCGCAAGATTTGCCAGGTGAACCGTGAGTTAACCGCTATTCGAAATGAACTGGAGATACGGGTTCTGGAGCGAACGGCCACACTGGAGAAAGAAGTCTCGCAGCATGTAATTACTGCCGAGCAATTACGATCTTCAGAATCCTATATCAAAGATATTTTAACGTCGATGCCGTTGATGCTGGTGGGCCTGGATAAAAGTGGTCACGTCACCCAGTGGAATAACCAGATTGAAGAGGTTTCGGGAATATCATCAGAAGATGCGCTGGGCAAAACGCTATGGGAAGCCTATCCACAGACGACCGTTCGTCCTGAACATGTCCATGAATCTATCGAAAAAAACAAAATTATTCATCTCAAACAGAGCCTGCGCAGCCTCTATCACTACGATATTACTATTTACCCGTTACAGGAGCAGGAGACCGGGGTTGTTATCCTGATCGATGACGTGACCAAGCAGACCGCTGCTGAAAACATGTTGATTCATAATGATAAAATGTCATTTATGGGTGAGCTGGCATCGACCATGGCTCACGACATTAATCTGCCGCTGCAGGCGATCATGATGGACCTTAGGCGTTTTCAGCGGATTATCAGCAAACGCAGTATCAGTGAACCACAACAGGTCTTCGATAGTGATCAGGCGCAAACACTCAATTCCATAATTACCGATATGTCTGCCAAGGGCGAGCAGGTATCGACCATTATCAGTAATTTGCTGGCCTTTGCCCGAAGCCGTAATGGCAAAAAGCAGATGGCTGATATTGTTGATGTAATGGAAAACACCATCAGCCTTGCCAATGAAGTCATTTCTGTCTCGGATGACCTGCCTTTTAATCAAATTAAACTTGAGCGAAACTTCGAAAAAAACCTGCCCTTCGTGCCCTGCTATATCACGGAACTGCAGCAGGTTTTCCTGAGTCTGTTTCGTCATGCCTGTCATGCGTTGGTGCTGAAAAAAGAGGGTGAGGGTTTCGAGCCAACAATCAAAATTATCCTGTCGATGAGTTATGACCATCTATGGATCAAAATCCAGCACAACGGACTTGGATTGACAACTGAAGAACAGATGAATCTGTTTGAGCCTTTTTTCACCGGCAAATCTGTAGCAGAGGATTTTGACGCCCGCCAACGGCTTTCTTTCTCATATTATATTGTGACCGAACAACATCAGGGCAATATGGCGGTGACATCCGATATTGAACTGGGGTCTACCATCCATATTCAATTGCCTATCGGTATTGATGCATTAAATGCTCCAGCTCAGCAGTAAAGCTATAATGGTACGCTCTTTTCAGGTCGTTCACGTCTAATTTGAATTAAGCGGCCATTCTCAGACAGGTATTTACGCCCCGGCGCAGCTCAAGCTCTCACCCTGGAAAGCTATTTATATTAGATCATCAAAACTGTAAAACACCCTGAATCCTGTCATTGTTACTGTATAACCTTCTAGTATGATTTAAATCAAGGTTATATCAAACAGTTTTAATACTATAAAAGAAGGGAATGAACATGACGTTTGTGCGAAATGATCTGGATAATACAAATGACTAAAAGCCATTCACATAGTTTTCTTAAATATATAATATTTGCAATTATTCTTCTATTGGAGGGTTGCAGGTGGGGCAGTAACGACAGTAACGACAGTAACGATAATACTTCGCCAGTAGTGGGTAATGATACCTACGACACCTTCGGCAACACCCTGCTAGAAGTTGGTGTTACACCCAGTGGTACTATCGCCGTGAAGGTGAGCGGTAGTGTGCTAGATAACGATGCGGACAGCGATGGCCCATCAGCATTGACGGTATCGTCAGTTGGTACGCCAGTCTTTGGTTCGGTAACAATGGATGCAGATGGCCACTTTAGTTATACCCCGCCGGACGATAACTCACCACTAGTCGACAACTTCAGCTATGAAGCATCCGATGGCGGCAAGACCAGTACCGGCATGGTAAGCATCAACATTACTGAACAAATATGGTACGTAGATAATCGTAGCAGCAGTGGTATGGGCACTTCGGACGATCCTTTTGCGTCATTGACAGAAACCGAACTTGTTGCCGTTGATGGAGACACAGTTTATATCGCTAATGGTGACGGTACGACTCTAGGTCTGGACAATGGGCTGACGATTGCGGTACCAAATGTCACTCTCATCGGTGAGGGGGCAGCACTGGTTATCAATAGCACCACATTAGCCGCTGCAGGTACCGCTCCATCCATTACAAACACCAGCGGTACTGGTATTACTCTGAACGCGGCGGATAATACGCAGATTATGGGCCTGACTATTAATGGCGTTTCGACTGATGGTCTGGTGATCAATGATTCAACCGGGGTAGTTGTAAATGGTATTACCATCAGCAATTCTGGGGAGAGCGCTATTCAAGGTTCAGGTGCTGATATCGGGCTAACACTCACGGATGTAACAATTGATACCGTGGATGTGGCCGATCCGTTAGTTTCTGACGATGCCATTTTCATCACAGCTACAGCCAGTGCTTCCCTGGTGATGAGTGGCGGTTCCATCAATGGCGTGCCTGGCAATCTGGGTGATGGCATCGTGTTCAAGAATGCGGATGTTGCCAACGCGGTGTCCATGAGCCTGGATGTCCGTGGTGTGATCTTCAGCAATATTAGGCAGGATGGTATCAAGCTGGATAATGATAATGGTGTTGTCAATGCTCAGATTGGTGGTAGCACAGCTGCAGAAGGCAATTTTCTCAATGCCGGTTTTCGCGGCGTGCAGATACAGACCAGTGACGATCCAACGTTGAGCCGTACCAACAGTATCCTTATCCAGAACAATACCATTACCAGTGAGAATGAAAGCATTCAGATTAGAAACATTGATGACATAACGAATCTGAGCATTCTGGATAACGTACTGAATCGCGCGACCCCTGGAACCAGCAGCGACCTTATCGATATTCAGGCAGAGTTCACTGCTAATCCTCAGGTGCGTATCTACCGTAATGATATCAATAACCTGGGTGGTAACGATGGCATCAAGGTGCGGGTTTTCGATGGCGCAACCCTGACCATGGAAGCACTGAACAATGATATCGATGGACCCTTCGAAGGTTTTGACTTTGACGTGATTGATGCAACTAGTGCCACCACGACTTTGAATACTACGGTGTTAAACAACACCCTGAGCAGCATTGTTAATGTAGCCATGAATGCCAGGAATGCAAATACCACCTCACAGACCTGCATGGATCTACAGGGAAACAGCGTACTTGCGTTAGCACCCTATGAACTTGATGCGGTGTTCGGTAGTTTTGCTCTGACGGCAGCTTCGCAGGCTATCGTGTTTAATCCGGCTGGTGGTAGCGTTTCAGATCCAGGAACTTGTGCGGTGCCAACGTTTTAGGGGGTTATTTTGGGCTGCAGGCTTAAGAGCATAGTGTGTTCATGTTAAAGACTCAGCGGCTACCACAATAAAAAATTTGATTGGAGGTTTTCATAATGTCAGATCCATTTATCGGCGAGATAAAAATTGTCGGCTTTACTTATGCGCCCCGTGGCTGGGCATTCTGTAATGGTCAGTTATTGGCTATTTCAACGAATCAAGTCCTGTTTGCCTTATTGGGCACAACCTATGGTGGAGACGGGCGTACGACTTTTGCTTTACCCGACCTTCGCGGTCGGTTTCCCATACATCCAGGAACGGGTTCTGGACTGACATCCCGGCGACTGGGAGAACAAGGCGGTACTGAATCCCATACCCTCACACTAAATCAGATGCCAGCGCACAATCACAGCATGAATCTGGCTTCCGGCAATGAGGGTGAGGCAACCAGTCCGGCGGGCAATATTTTAGCGGTGTCTGATGACCGAAACTATGTCAGTGGCACAGGAACGGCAATGGGGCCGACGGGTAATTCCGGTAGTAGTCAGCCGGTTAACCACATGCCGCCCTATGGCGCGGTAAATTTTATCATCGCCTTGCAAGGTCTATTCCCTCCCAGGAATTGATCTGATGACGTGTAATTTATAAGGGGTAAAAAATGTTAAGTAGACGCTTCTTTCTGGCTGCCGGCACAGGCTCTCTGCTGTCACTGTGTTTTCCGCTCACGGCATTGGCAAAACTATCATCGAGCACCTCAGCCGTTTCGGGCATTGATCCGAATCTCGAAGCAGAATGTATGGTTTACCGCGATGGCTTAGTAATCGCTCGTCTTAACCTGGTAGGGCTGAGCACACCCTCCAGACCTGACCCGAGACTGGATCAATATATTCTGAATTTTGAGGCCGCTATGCCAGTGGACCTGGCAGAAGCCAATTACGAAATAGCCCATCCCACTTTGGGACGACTTCATTTGTTCCTGCAACCCTGCGGAACGATCGATATTGATGAACACGATGGACGGCAATATCGAGCCTGTATGGCGATGTTCCGGTAGTATTCAATAATATGATTTATATTGAAGGCGGCTACCCTTTTTTAGCTGAATTTTCCTCATAGCTTTTTTTCGAAAAACCTGAGAACCAACCGAATAGAGGAGACTAGTTCTGGAAGTAATAAAGTCTTTATTTGAGGAGCGTATAACTGAGGTTTTTCATCTTCAGGACCTAAGCGACATTTCTGTATCTTTGACACTGACACAAGTCGAAAGTCCCGATGAACGTATCCTGCAGCAGGCTCGTCAGCAGGGAGTTAGAGAACCCTTTTCCGTGCTTTTCAGTGGACCATTGGAGCCATTTTTAGAGCAACATATGTACACCTTGCAAGATGATGAACTGGGTAAGATTGACATGTTCCTGGTGCCGGTGAAACAGGACGAAAACGGTTATTATTATGAGGCCGTGTTCGGGTGAATGAGAGAGGCTGGCACACTTGATTACCTGGAATATTATAACAGTCAGGTTTCTACCCTATGACTGACCTGAATAGTGGCGTAGTCTGTTTACGTATAGAAACTGATGAAGATAAAGACTTCCTGCTACACCTTTACATCAGCACTCGCGAAGCAGAACTACTACAAACCGGTTGGCCTCAGACAGAAATACATTCATTTCTAACACAACAATTTCAAGCCCAGTGCCTTTCTTATCGACAACTTTATCCGGATGCAGCTTATCAACTTATTGTTTTACGCGGGGAAACGATAGGTCACCTTTACCTGGATCGTGGCGAAGATGAGTACCGGCTTATCGATATTTCCCTGTTACCGGCGTTTCGTAACCAGAATCTGGGCAGTCATCTGATCCAGTCCATCCTTGATGAGGCCGCTGAAAAAACTAAGCCTGTGTCTGTCCATGTAGAACACCTTAACCCGGCGAGAAGGTTGTATGACCGCCTTGGTTTTGAGCCGAAGGAAGACCGAGGCGCACACTTATTTATGCAGTGGTGGCCTGATCACCAATAACTTGTGACAGAGTAACAATATTAGCATTTTTTCACTGCCGTCCTGCCAGAGACGTGAAATTGCCAACAGGCCGCGTTGTGTGGCACTATTCCATTCAGCGAAATCCACACTCTTTAGATGGGCCTGAAATCGGGAATATAAAAATGAAAAACCTGCTGCCACCACAGCCACTATCTGCCATGAATCGATCCAGGGCTATTTTGATATCTGCTTCCCTGGCTCTCTTTATGATTGCGCTTCCCGTACTGGCTGAGACAGAATCGGATGCAGGGGCTATCGACTGGTTTAAACTCGGCATGGGGCTGTTTGGCGGACTTGCCATGTTTCTGTTTGGTATGGAACAAATGTCCGACGGGCTCAAGGCTGCTGCAGGAGACACACTTAAGGATGTGCTTTCCCGCCTAACCAAAAATCGATTTATGGGTGCGTTAACCGGTGCCTTTGTTACTGCGGTACTTAATTCCTCATCGGTCACTACCGTACTGGTGGTCGGATTTATTTCTGCCGGTTTTATGACACTCACCCAGTCGGTAGGAGTCATCATGGGGGCCAATATTGGCAGTACCTTTACCGCCCAGATAGTCGCCTTCAATGTAACCCAGTATGCGTTGATACTGGTCGGCACCGGTTTCCTCATGCTGTTTACCGGTAAAGCTGAAAAAACCCGGCATTATGGCAGCATGGTCATGGGACTGGGGCTGGTCTTCTATGGCATGGGCGTGATGGGGGATGCCATGCTGCCATTGCGTAGCTACCAGCCATTCCTGGACCTCATGGTAAGGATGGAAAATCCACTGCTAGGCATACTGGTCGGGGCGGTATTCACCGGCCTGGTCCAGTCATCAGCGGCAACCACCGGCATCGCGATCGTGATGGCATCAGCCGGTCTTATTACCCTGCCAGCCGGGATAGCACTGGCCTTTGGCTCCAATATAGGTACCTGTGTTACTGCCATGCTGGCATCCCTGGGCAAGCCGGTGGAAGC
>JASJFV010000010.1:0-4553 GCA_033791885.1 Gammaproteobacteria bacterium
AAAGATTAAGACCATTTTTAGTGAAACTGGCCAGGATGATGGATCATTGATGTCAGCATTTTTGACATCCTCTAATCTGAAAGCAAAGTCAGCAGCACGCATATTACCTGGCCCCCTGTTTTATTGCGGCAGACTTCCCAGTAGCAGTTTGAGTTGCCTTTTCTGGCTTTTTCTTCGCCTTTGTGAATTGAAATTTAAGTGTAAAATTACTGGCTCGCAAACCCTTATTGTCCTTGATGTTAATCACATTCAGATTTGGCGTGGTGAAATATTCAGAACCTTCTATCAAGCGCATAAACTTGGAGATGGTACCATTTGAATCCGCAGAGCCTTGTAATGTAATTTTATTGCCCTTGATTTCAAACAAGGTCAGGTACATTCCTTTCGGGAGGTTTCTGGCAAGGCCATCAAACAACTTCACCATGCGCGTCCTGTCAGACTGCAGTTTCTGTATCACTTCCATTCTCGAAAGCAACTGAGATTTCAGTTTTTTAACCTTGTTGACTTCCTTTAATTCCTGTTCAACCTTTTTTATTTCCGTTTCCAGATAACTGTTGCGCTGATCCTGCTCTTCAATCAGGCCATTCATATACAGGTGGCCCCAATAAACAAGTCCAGCCATTAATATTGCAACACCTACTGCGACATTTCTTACCTGACGATCAAGTTCCTTCCGCCGAAGTTCACGCCAGGGAAGTAGATTTAGTTGAGCCATCTACTTACCCCCTCTCAAAGCCAGACCACAGGCTACCATCAATGAAGGGGCATCCAGTGCTAACGACTGAGCCTTCAACTTGGGTGACAGTGACATACTGGAAAATGGATTTGCAATATCAACTGGCAGACCTACCTTGCTGGACAAAAGCTCATCGACCCCCTGAATTTGCGCACAACCCCCTGCAAGCATAATAGCGTCAACCTTGTCATGCTGACTGGAGGAGTAAAAGAACTGTAGCCCACGCATTGCCTCCTGGCACATGGCTTCCATAAATGGGCGTAATATTTCAGGCTGGTAATTATCTGGCAATCCACCCACCTTCTTTGCCTGTACGGCTTCTTCTAATGAAAGGCCATAGCGACGCTGTATTTCTTCAGTTAACTGGTTGCCTCCAAAACTGTGATTCCTGGTATAGATAGAGCGGTTATTCTGGATAACGTTGACATGCAGGGTTGTGGCCCCAAAGTCCATTACGGCAGTCAATTTTTCCATCCCGCCACCGGGCAAGTCCTGAACTATCTGTTGGTAGGCATTCTCAACAGCGAAATACTCTACATCAAGGATAGCCGGTGTCAGCCCGGCATCTTCGAGCACGGCAATATAATCATCAACAATCTCTTTACGGCAGGCAACAAGTAGAATTTCATCTTCATTGGGACTTTCAGCTGCAGGACCCAACACTTCAAAATCCATATTTACTTCATCAAGTGGATAGGGGATATAATGATCCGCTTCCAGTGTAATCTGGCTTTCAAGTTCGTCTTCGCGCAGCCCATGAGGCATGAAAATACGCTTGGATATTACGTGTGAGCCTGGAATCGCTGTAGCGACGTTTCTCGAGCGAGCACCCGATCGCTTAATTGCCCGGGTAATTGAACTGCTTACCTGTTCAACGTCATGGATTGAATTTTCTGAGACTGCATTTTGCGGTAACGACTCTATCGAATAGTGAAGAAGTCGAAAATTATTACCACTTTTTTCCAGTTCAACTACCTTAATGGCCGTTGAACTGATATCCAGCCCTAAAATTCCATTCGATTTTTTTGAGAAAATGCCCAATGTTTGCCTTTTTTTTCAGGTAGTTATAATATTTAAGTGTGACTTTGGATTAACATTTATATGCAACTATAGAACAATAAAGCCTTCTTTGCCAAATTCTTTCTTAAATTATTTTTCTGGTTTTGTGCCTTTGAGACCTTTAGAATTGACCGCCCGTAGAATTCTTTCCTTTTTTGCATCAAAAACAACCACTTCATGAGTACTAAAAAAACATTCACCCGCATGCTGGCTGCGATAATTGCATTCTTCCTTGCGGGAAGTCTGGCATTCGCAGCACTTGTACTCTATTTTCTTCCGCAGCTGCCGTCTACCGAAGACATTATGCAGATACAACTTAGTGTTCCGTTGCGTATCTTCGCATCCAATAGAGAACTCATTGCCGAGTACGGTGAAAAACGGCGGCAGCCTATATCCATCGAAGAAACTCCCGATGACCTGCTGAATGCCATTCTTGCCTCTGAGGATGCTAATTTCTATCATCACCGTGGTGTAGATTTCACTGGCATCCTTCGCGCCATAGTCGCTAATTTTCGTACGGGCGGACACGGACAGGGAGCAAGTACTGTCACTATGCAGGTCGCGCGAAATTATTTCCTTACGCGTGAAAAAACCTACACCCGAAAATTCAAAGAAGTGTTATTGGCATTCGAACTGGAAAAACAGCTGGATAAACAGCAGATTCTCGAATTGTATATCAATAAAATCTTCCTTGGCCACCGCTCTTACGGCTTTGGTGCGGCAGCCCTGGTTTACTATGGCAAGCCTATTAATGATCTGGATCTAGCCCAGTTTGCCATGCTTGCAGGCCTGCCAAAAGCACCCTCGAGTAACAACCCAATCAGCAATCCGGAGCGCGCTCTGTCAAGGAGAAATTATGTCCTTGGCCGCATGTTAAAACTCGGCTATATAACCGAGGATCAGTATAATCTTGCCCTTGCAAGTCCTGTGACTGCTACAAGACACGCTACCAATCCTGACCTTAACGCACCATATATTGCTGAAATGGTTCGTGACTACATGGTTGAACAATACGGCGAAGATGAAACCTACAGTGCCGGGTACAATGTTTACACGACTATATCGGCTGATTTCCAACGCGCCGCCAGCAAGGCCTTACTCGATGGACTGATTACCTACGATGAAAGACACGGTTTCCGTGGTGCTATTGGGCATTCCACGGTTGATAAAAGTTCAGATAAGGATAGCCTGAATCAACAGCTATCTGAATACCATTCTGTCGGTGAACTGATACCAGCAATCGTCCTGAGTACAAAAAATGACACAATCGGTGCCTTTACCAAGCAGGAAGAAATCGTAGAGATAGAGAAACAACACTATTCCTGGGCGAGAAAATTCAAAGATGCCAATACACGCGGCAGCAAGCCAAAGACGGCTGCGGATATTGTCAGCGCCGGCGATATCGTTTACCTGCGAAGGAATGATGACGGCATCTTGCAACTATCACAGCTGCCCAAGGTTGAAGGTGCACTGGTATCAATGAGACCCGATGACGGGGCACTGCTTGCGTTGTCAGGTGGATTTAATTTTTTTGCCAGTAAGTTCAATCGCGCTACCCAGGCAAGGCGACAACCAGGATCCAACATTAAACCTTTTATCTATTCTGCTGCACTGGATAATGGCTTTTCACCCAGCAGCATGATTAGCGGGGCACCTGTCGTAGTCAGAGACGAGGCCCTCGGCAGCGCCTGGAGACCTGAGAATTACAGCAAAAAATTTTTTGGACTCACGCGAATGAGAGAGGCACTGAAGCGCTCTCTGAATCTGGTATCTATTCGCCTGCTACGGTCAGTCGGGATCGAGAAAACACGCACACACCTGCAGAAATTCGGTTTTGATCCTGAGCACCTGCCCGAAAACCTTTCCCTGGCACTCGGCACAGCTTCGCTATTACCGATTGAAGTGGCGCGGGGCTATGCGGTGTTTGCTAATGGTGGTTTTCTCGTTGATCCTTACCTCGTTGATCGAATAGAAAATTCAGCAGGAGAAACTATCTATCAGGCACAGCCACTGGCAGCCTGTAAACTTTGCCCAAGCCCGATGGAGCTCACTGCAGGTGCGAATGACCAGAAACAGCCAGAAGATGGCACAGCACCCGTATCAACAGGGCTGAAAATCACCCCTGACGTTATCGCACTCGATCAGGCAGCTTCAGGCGAGACTATGCAGGATCATGCGCCCTGGGCAGTAAGTCGGGAAAATGCATTTCTGATGACAAGCATGTTGCAGGAAGTCATACGCGGTGGCACAGGGCGTAAAGCCAGATCTCTGGGGCGCTCTGACATCGGCGGCAAAACCGGTACGACAAATGACCAACAGGATGCCTGGTTTAGCGGCTTTGGACCGGGTGTAGAAACTACAGTATATATTGGCTTCGATAAGCCCACACCAATGGGCCGCAAAGAAGTCGGTGGACGAGCAGCACTACCGGTATGGATTGACTATATGAAAGTAGCCCTGAAAGGTGTGCCAGAACAGCTGCCTGACATACCTGCTGGCATAGCGCCTGTTTATATAAGCAAGCAGACGGGTAAACGGGTCTCGCAAAATCACCCTCAAGCACTGCTGGAATATTTTTTTGTAGGCCAGGAACCTGCATTTGAGAGTCGCTCCATTGAAAACCCCTTGTATCCTGAAGAGCGGCCTGCAGAAGGTCTGCCTGATGATATTTTATAAAGTTGAGTAAGTCTTTTAAACTGAGCTTTGGCGATTGAAGCTGAAAACAAAATTCTGATTAGGTATTTCAGTAGACACTCAC
>JASJFV010000011.1:0-5090 GCA_033791885.1 Gammaproteobacteria bacterium
GAGGAAAGAGGAAGGTTTTATGTTTTACGTGTTACGTATGATGTATTACGTAACACCATTTCTGCCCCACCAACTATTCATCATTATGCCTGACTTGATCAGGCATCCAGTATACTGTCGAAAACATAGACTCCAAAGTGTGCCGGAATAACGAAGTAGAAATCGTTCGTTATAGGTATTACGTAACACCTGTTACGAAAATTGATGAAAAGTACATTATGGTTATTAACAAACCCACTAGTTCATATACCCATTCAACTATCATTCATATAATACTTTTGTGCGTGCTAGGCATTAGCGGTCTGACGACATCTGCAGATTCACGTGCCTCGAAGTATACGCCAGAGGGTCTCTACGACCCCACTATCTATAAACTGGATAATGGATTACGTGTAATACTTAATCCCCGTCATGGTGCCCGCAATGTAGCAATACGAATGGACGTCGGCGTCGGCAGTTTTGATTTCCCCTGTAACAAACTGGACACAGCGCACTTTCTGGAGCATCTCCTGTTTACCGGGACAACGAATCACACGGAGAGTGAACTGGATGAATTAATCACACAGCATGGCGGCGACTGGAATGCTTATACCTATGACGAAAGCACCGTTTATGAAATGGATATATTCAGTGAACATACCGACGTGGCTCTCGAGACGCTCAGCGAAATAATATCTGACTCTGTCATCACTGAAGAAAACTTTGATCTGTCGCGTACTATTATCTACCGGGAAATGGGAGGACAACCCTCCAGCATAAGACAGTTTTTATACAAGCATGAAATAGTCAGTACTGCTGGCCATAAGAGCAGGAAGGAAATCCTTAAAGGCAGCCGTTCATACTGCAATACCCTGGATACGCTCAAGGACATCGAGTTTAAAGATATCCTGGATGCCTATAAATACTATTACGTTCCCAATAATATGACGCTTGTAGTGACCGGTGATTTCGACACTGATTCAATAAAAAAACAAATTCAGCTCGGATTCGGCAAGCTCTCGAGAAAAAGTGTCGAAAGAAATATTCCTGTAGCAGAGGATTTTAATCAAGGACCTGTCAGCTACTCCAGTTCACTGAAACCGATAGTTGGTCAAAACAGTGATTCCGGGCTGGTCTACCGCACCAGGGGTTATGATTCAACCGATTACTATGTGCTGGTTGTCATAGAAAAACACTTATCAAACCGTCTATATGAAAATATCCGTGCGCAGGCAGGCTTAACCTATGCACCGGTTGCCCAGCTCATTCAGAACAGGAAAGACGGTGTTCTCCACCTAAGTGCAGAAGTCAGCACAAAACATGAAGATAAAGTGCTAAAGCTAATGCATGATGAGGTAGAAAAATTACGCAAAGGCGATGTTACGGATGATGACATTGCAAAGACCATCAAATCATTATTACGCAGCTGGGCACGTGGCCTGGAGTCGAATAGCAGTATTGCTGATTTTTATATTGATTACCTGTATGAACTTGATACGAATGAATCATATGTTGACCAGGAGTCTCACCTGGAAAGTATCACACCACAGGATGTTCGAACCGCTGTAGAGCGCTACCTGGTAGATTCGAGACTGGCCTATTTGAAGAATTCACCAACACTGACGTATAACCAGTTTTATCTGCTTATCTGCCTGACAGCAATAAGCTTATTGTTATTGATCTGGCACCTGGCAAAAAGAATGCATCTACAGATTCAGATCATCCGGCAAACGAGCAGGAAGAAATAAAGATATCTAGAAGTAAAGATGAATCAGACTCCTGGTTGTTATGTAACACTTAAACATCTCAGCAGCTCTTTATATGATACTCAACAAGATTGTTTTTTTGCACTAATGGTGTTGTTATGATTAAACATGCAGTAGCGACAGGTATAGGTTCCTATTTTTTAAAAAATATTTAGATTAACGTAAACAGGCATCGCCTTTTTCCTATACTCTTTTTCCTTGAAATGACACAGAGTATTTTTTCCTGCATCATAGCCCTGTCACGATCCGATCGCACGGTGGGTAATGTTTAAAAAAATCGTCACCGGTATTTTTGTGCTGGCCTGGCTGTTGCTGGCGATCAACCCGGTTCATACCGGAATCTGGGCAATGGAGAATATTATCGTTGCTGCTATTTTCCCGGTTGTGTTGTGGCTGGACAGCAAATACCATTTCAGCAATGGCACCTATCTTATCCTGACAATATTTGTCATTCTGCACCTGTTCGGCGCGCACTTTACCTACGAAAAGATAAACTGTTTAGACTGGCTATCAGCCTGTGTTGGTTCGGATCGGAACTATTATGACCAGTTTGTTCATTTCCTTTTTGGCTTGATGGTCTTCATGTCTTTCTTCGAAGTTATTTATCACCAGGGGTACTCGAGGAATCTAAGTTACCTTATTGCTTTTCTTTTCATTGGCGCTATTAGCGGCTGGTACGAGATACTCGAATGGCTGGCCATGATCGTCTTTTGCCGTGAGCCGAATTGCGACCAGTTTATTACTCAGAGAGATGTGTGGGATACACAAAAGGATATGGCTTATGCCAGCCTTGGTGCGGCCATTGCCCTGCTGCTGCACCGGTTATTCAGCAGCAATGGGAAGACAAATGGCACATACAATAAAACGGCTTGAACCAAGATCACTAAGGTATGAAAGGAACAATCATTAACTACGCGATCATCATTATCCTCAGCTTGCTGGCACTGAATCTATTTATGTATTTTCAGCAGTCGCAGATGATTTTCTATCCCATGCGTGATATGCGTCAAACACCAGTGGACTGGGGCCTTGAATATGAAGATGTCACATTTCAATCAAGCGATGGTGTGCTGCTTAACGGCTGGTATATTCCGCATCAGTCGTCGAAGCAGGTGTTGCTCTTTTTTCATGGTAATGCCGGCAATATCTCGCACCGTCGTGATTCGATTGAAATATTTCACCGGCTTGGCTTGAATGTTTTCATTGTTGACTACCGGGGTTATGGCAAAAGCCAGGGCAAACCCGGAGAGCGAGGCCTGTACCTGGATGCCAGTGCGGCATGGCGCTACCTTAGCAAAGAAAGAGGTTATTCAGCCGATAATATTTTGATTTTTGGGCGTTCTCTCGGCGGCGCCGTTGCCGCTGACCTGGCAAGCCGCGTGCCGGCACGCGGTGTGCTGCTCGAATCGACCTTCAGTTCAGCCAAAGACTTTGCCCGCTCGGTTTTTCCGTTATTATCATACCTGTTAATAATGCGTTATGACTTTAATTCCGCAATGAAAGTGTCAAAAGTGGATTACCCGGTGCTTGTGCTGCACAGCCCCGATGATGAGATCATGCCATTTCCCCTGGGTAAAAAAGTCTACCAGTCAGCAAGCCAGCCAAAACGCTTTGTCGAGATGAAAGGTGATCATAATTATGGTTTTGTGCTTAGTCAGCCGGGCTATGAGAAGGCGATTGGTGATTGGCTGGATGAGATAGAGGGGAAAGGGGAAAGATTAAAGACTGGGGATTAAGAGTTTACCGGCTGTGAAAAATATAAAATGAGTGATCTATTGCCCTGACAGTTCGACTTTTTTTCCGCCGTGGATGTTGCGTATTTTTATCGTCAGCGGCTTGGTCAGCCCCCCAAAAAGCCTGACGGCGGCGTAATAGATATAACGCAGGGTAAACTGCCTTTCCTGCATCAGCTTGAGGAAGCATTCATCGACCTGTGCCCGGCTCATCGGCAGTCCGGCAGGAAGAAACTGGCACAGGGCATCGTGTACCAGTGACGCATGCCAGGTCTTGGGATGAGCCGATTCCACATCTATGGCACCGTCGGGTGTACCAATCAGAATATCCAGCAGGCAGAACTTGGGCGTGCAGCCATCCCAGGCATAACCTTGTATTACGACGATAGTACCGTCGCGCATTAATTTCAGCCGTGTTTTGCCTGTGTGGTCCTGAAATGCCCAGTCACTGTCCTGCAGAAACGGCGACTGCCAGCGGTAATCCTCATTCAGTTTATACAGCCATTTTTCGGTATTGTGACAAAACATCGCATTCACTCGTTAGCGTAAGTTAATACCCACTTTCACTTGAAAGCCTGTTAATAGTAGTCCTTATCGGATGATTATTACAGTATCACGCATTGAGCAGGAATAAGATCTTGAAATTTTCAGGGCCTTGCTAACACCCCAGGTGACCTGCTTAATTTTATAGCCATTCTGATGGAAAACTTCTAGTGCTTTTGCAGCGACTCTTCACATTTCCTTCACACCGGTTTGACAATGGTTTCACCCTGGACGGAATAGAGTGTAAATCCAAAATCTTTAAGTGGATAAAAAATATGCGTCCTTCTCAGGCAACCATCAATATCAGCAATCTTCGATTGCGTACGTTTATTGGATTTAATCCGGAAGAAAAAGATAAACGACAGGATGTCGTGATTAATATCGAAATCAGGTATGCGCTATCTGAAGCAACCTTGAACGACCAGGTGCATGGTGCGCTGAACTATAAAACGATTACCAAGCAGGTGATCCGACACGTCGAGCAGGGCAACTTCCTGTTACTGGAAAAACTGGTCGCTGATGTGCTGGAGATCTGCTCATCACACCGTGATGTGGTCTCATCGCGCGTCACTATCGATAAACCGCATGCCCTGCGCTTTGCCGACTCGGTCTCACTCAGCCTTGAATACGATACAGAACAGGCACCACAACTTACCCTGATGGAGAAAGCCTCATGACACCTAACCCTGTTTATCTGAAAAAACACATTGATAGTACTTCGGCTAATATGAGCCATGAAGCCCTGCTGGTGAGGAATACCCTGATCGAGCATGGGCTGGAAACCCCGATGATTAATACGCGGTTGAACAATGAACAGAAATATCAACGCATCAAGAAACTGATGGCCGAAGTAGTGACGACGCTGGGACTTGATTTGTCCGACGATAGCCTGGCAGAAACACCCCATCGTATCGCCAAGATGTATGTAAACGAGATATTTTCAGGGCTGGATTATTCTCGCTTCCCCAAGCTTTCGCTGATCGAGAATAAAATGGGTGCCAATGAAATGGTCAAAATACAGGATATAGACCTGACCAGTACCTGTGAACACCATTTTGTAACCATCGAT
>JASJFV010000012.1:0-11086 GCA_033791885.1 Gammaproteobacteria bacterium
ATCACGAGCCGGGATTGAGTCGCACTGGCAAGTGCTGCCGAAGCGTTGGCTGTTCGGCGGACTAGAGGTCGGTTTTAACCTGCTTGATAGAATAGACCAGCTGATTGATTCTGGAAGTGCCTCTGGTGAGGATCGCAGCGACATATTCGAACGACTCGCCTATATAGGCTTCGAAGGCCCCAACCTGATTGCAACTATTGGCAAAAACTGGTCTTCTTATTACAAGGTAGCCAATTTTACAGACCGTTTCCAGGGGGCCGGCGGTAGTGCAGGAGGCGCCTTTAATGCCAACACAGACGGTGGTCCGACAGGAACCGGGCGTGCTGACAAAGTATTGCAGACCCGCTTCTACATCGATTTCTTCCCTGATGCTCTTGGTATTAAGCCGTTTAATCTAAATCTGCAGGTTCAGCATGGTGAGCCTGTACCTGGCATTGATAATGTTAACTATGGAACGACATTAGGCACCAGCGCAATCCTTAACACTCAAAACGACTTTACACTCGGTATTGCATATAACCATGCAGACATTCGTGATCTTTCGAATCCGACAGTCATCAGCGCTGGCATCGATGGTGATGCGCAGGCCCTGGTTGTAGGGAGTCGATGGTACGCAGAACGGTGGTACCTTGGTGCTATCGTCAGTCGACTGTTAAGCCACGAAACGACGGATACTCTGACCTATTTTGATGGCACTGGTTCTGAACTTTACGCCCAGTATCAGGCCTTCGGACCATGGTGGATAACTGGCGGCTACAACTGGCTTCGACCAGACGATGACGAGGTGCAGGCCGGTCAGTACAAAGTGGAATATGGTATTGTTGGCATGCGCTACTCTTTCGATGAATTTCGCAAAATGTTTTACATCAACGCACGTATTAGCAATAGCCGCGCTAGCAATGGAGATCGTTCCGCAAATATTTACACAGTGGGTGTACGCTGGGATCTTGAAAAGACATTTTCATGGGCTCCATTTCGTGGTCGATAGTTGCCCAGACTACTGCTTAACGAATTCCTGAGCATTGCATATGGGAACCTCGTTTTGAGATTAAACCACGAGGTGATATAAGACAGATGCGTATTTTATTATTATCTTTCAGGAGAAGTTTTGCCCAAGGGATCAATACTTACGTACTTTTATGTGAATAAATAAATACGAAGAGAATTCATACTGTCAGCTAAAAACCGAACTGCGCCTGAAGTCTTAAGTACGTTTGTCCCTTTTCGTCGCTCGGCTGCCAGCCGAGACTTCTTGAAGGTTCAACGATGGTTTTATTGATAATATCGAACATGTGCGCAACCTCAAGCGAGAATTTCCAGCGGTTCCTCCAGGGGAACGGAAAATAATTTACTCCCGCGGTGATGGAGTGAAATATCTCAAGCTCCCCTGGCTGGTCTCCGGGAGATACCAGGTCAAATTGCGTGTATGCCTGTAAATGGGTAGTAAAAAAGTAGCCACCCTGTGCAAGTATTCCATAGTTAATGAACGAATCTATATGCCTCAGCTCTAACCTGCTCAGCGATGCAGCAAGCATAGCCTGGTAACCATCACCATTGAAACTGAGATCCACATTTAGCTGAGCACTTTTGCCTGCCCCCGATTCATTTTCACCGGGTTGCTGTACTCCAGCCAGTCCAAGCAATATGCCTTTCGAGCGACCACGGCGTCCTACGATATCATCCCATATAGACCAGTCGCGACCCGAAACCTGGTATTCCCAGCGGCCAGTTAACGTGGTGTCCCGCCGTTTCTCAACCTGTACTTTTCCTCCGATCGCGGCATCGCTTAACGCAGCCCAGAATCGTTGTTTTTTACCCTCATAGTGGGCTTGAATTGCTACCGGTGCGCCGTAGGCAAAGGTTGCATCATTGGCAGAAAAATCGGTAGTCAACAGGTCCTGGGGAAACATCCAGTCTTCGCGGGAGATAGCAACAAACTGCTGCCCTGCACGCAGCGTCCATTGATCGTTAATATTGTATTGCAAATAGGCGACCTGCAAATCAGATTTGCCTTCATCGTCGTAGTTCATTCGAAAGTGATAGTCGAACCAGCGCGTAAGCCGCCCGATAAAATAGAGGCTTGTTATATTGAAATAGAAATCTTCCTCAACAATATCGTCATCTGTCGGTGTATCCCGCCAATTTAGATCGTAGCGAGCCTGGGTATAGGCACCAATGTTAAGACTAAAAGACCCATCCTTAGTGTTGAAGAAAAAGCCGTTGTCTGAATTCTTATCGTATCCGGCAATCTTTACTATCTTGCTGTCATTTTCGCCAGTTTGACTGTCGGTGATACGATTGCCGATTTGGATCTCGTTAGCGGGTATTTCCGTGCTCTCAACAGCCAGCGCACAGGGCGTGAAGGCCAGTGACAGCACGATGGCACAGGCACCAGGCAATCCATTTCTAATATCTAGCATATATGCCATCGCCGTCTTTTTTTTACCAGTTTAATGATAGTACGAAAAGAGACGACAAATGTTTCGTTATAGTTCTGCAAAAATACTATATGCTGCATCATTCAGCATAACGCTTATAAGCAGAGTTTAACCTGGGATATCAGGCGACCTCATCATCATTGTTATCTTCATCAGCATTGGCCATCTCATCATTTTCTTTTTTCCTTTTACGATGCATCAAGGCTGAAACCGGGCCAGAAAGCAGGTAGATTGAAAAACCTGTTAATAAAACTCTCGGAGGATCATAGACGATTACAACAAGGGCAATGACTATTCCAAGAAGGACGACGAAAGGAACATGACTTTTAAGATCAAAATCTTTAAAGCTGCGAAATGGAACATTACTCACCATCAAAACACCTGCAATGAGCGTTAGAAAAAGTGTGACTACCCTGAAGTCCGTACCTTGCATGCCATATTCATTAACCACCCAGACAAAGGCTGCCAGAAAACCCGCGGCTGAAGGACTGGGCAGCCCCTGGAAAAAGGATTTTTCGTCTGCTGCATGGGTGTTGAAACGTGCCAGCCTGAGGGCTGTAGCCACCGCATAGACAAAAGCAACTAACCAGCCTAGCTTACCCATAGAATGCAATGACCATTCATACAGCACCAGGGCAGGAGCGAGGCCGAATGAAACCATATCTGACAGGCTGTCATACTGAATACCAAATTCACTGGTAGTATTGGTCATGCGGGCGACTCTGCCATCCAGACCATCGAGTACCATGGCTACAAAAATCAATATTGCAGCTAACTCAAAATTACCCTTGGTTGCCTGTACAATTGCAGAAAAGCCTGCAAACAGTGCACCTGTCGTCAGCAGGTTAGGTAAAATATAGATACCCTTGCGAATTGATTTATCAGAAGATTCATTCATGTTTATCGATTATCCCGTTAGACAGTCTCGCCTATTATACATCCTCAGTATGCAACTTCAGAATCTGCTTCAATTGCGTCTCATCAATGATATCAACTCCCAGGCTAACGGCCTTCTCAGCCTTGGACCCAGGGTTGCTACCGAGCACAACAAAATCTGTTTTTGCAGACACGCTTCCTGACACTTTTGCACCCAGCGCAAGTAGCGCTGCCCTGGCATCGTTGCGTGACATATCTGACAGTGTACCGGTAAGCACAAAGACTTTGCCATGATATTCAGAATGCTTCACAGCTGTCTTTTCAATACTTGGCCATCCAATACCGGCGTCAATCAACTTTTCTATCACCTCACGATTATGCGGCTGCCTGAAAAAAACCTGAACATCGTGTGCAACAACAGGGCCGACATCCCCCAGTGATTGCAATTCTTCCGAAGAAGCGGACTGTATGGCATCGAGAGATGTAAAATGGTTTGCCAGAATTCTGGCGGTTGTTTCTCCCACCTGGGGAATACCGAGGGCAAAAAGAAATCGAGGCAATGTGGTTGACTTGCTTTTCTCAATGGCATTAACCAGGTTGCTTGCCGATTTTTCAGCCATTCTGTCCAGTTGCAGCAACTGGTCGAACTGTAATAGATAAATATCACCGATATCATGTATCAGGCCGGTATCTACAAGCAGATCGACCACTTTATCACCCATGCCATCGATATCCATGGCATTGCGTGAAATAAAATGCTTGATACTCTGCTTGCGCTGGGCATCGCAAAATAAGCCTCCGCTGCATCGTGCGATAACACCACCTTCATCGACGACAACATCAGAGCCACAAACTGGGCATTTTTGTGGAAATTTGAATACTTCTGTGTGTTCAGGTCTTCTATCCAGTACTACACCTGTGATTTTGGGTATCACATCCCCTGCCCTGTGGACAATAACAGTATCGCCGACACGAACATCCAGACGCATAATTTCAGCTGCATTATGCAGGCTTGCATTATTAACGGTGACACCGCCGACGAACACTGGCTGCAATCTCGCAACAGGCGTCAATGCGCCGGTACGGCCAACCTGCACATCTATAGCATCGAGACGGGTCATTTCCTCCTGAGCAGGAAATTTGTGCGCAATAGCCCAGCGGGGCGCACGTGAAACAAAGCCAAGAATATCCTGCTGTGGTATAGAATTGACTTTATAAACCACCCCGTCGATCTCATACGGAAGACTATCTCTTCTGCTGCCGAGTTTGTTTTTATATGCAAGACAGGCGTTAATGCCCTGAACAACGTCACTTTCCGGGCATACCCTGAGACCAAGATTTTTTAATACTTCCAGCCTGCCTGACTGGCTCATGGGAAGATCTATTCCTTCCACTTTACCCACTGCATAGCAAAACATATCCAGTGGCCTTGACGCAGTTATTGACGGGTCGAGTTGCCGCAAACTGCCTGCAGCGGCATTACGAGGATTAGCAAACGGTTTTTTATCCTGTTGCAACTGCAGTTTATTCAGCTGCTCAAAACCGGCTTTCGGCATAAAGAC
This sequence comes from Gammaproteobacteria bacterium, assembly GCA_033791885.1. Lineage (GTDB taxonomy): Bacteria > Pseudomonadota > Gammaproteobacteria > BMS3Bbin11 > BMS3Bbin11 > BMS3Bbin11. The sequence continues at coordinate 4,877 of JASJFV010000012.1, forward strand.
TTCACCGCGTACTTCCAGTTCAACTGGCGGTTTATCTCCAGGCAGGCGTAACGGAATACTCTCTATGGTGCGTACATTCTGGGTAACATCCTCGCCCGTTTCCCCGTCACCCCGAGTCGCCGCTCGAACCAGCACACCTTGTTGATAAAGCAGGCTGATAGCCAGCCCATCAAGTTTAGGTTCGACGTTGTATTCGATGTTGCTAATTGGCTGCTCAATACTCGCAGTATCAATTTTTTGCCTGATTCGTTTATCAAATGCCCTGGCTTCTTCATCATTCATGGCATTTGCCAGTGATAGCATTGGAATCTCATGCTGGACTGATTCGAAGTGTGAAAGTGGTTTGTCACCAACACGTTGCGTGGGTGAATCTGTGCTCAGGTGCTCGGGATGCTTTTCTTCCAGCACAACAAGCTGACGAAACAGTCGATCATACTCGGCATCGGGAACAATGGGATTATCCAGCACATAATAGTGATGGTTATACTGCCTTAACTGATTTCTTAGTTGTTTGATCTGATCAGCAATGTTCACCTGGACTCATCGACCCTGGCGGGCGCCTCATTCTCAGAATAGACGCTTTGCAAGTTCACTGCCTGCGGGGATGCCTTTCTCATCCATGCGGCTGGCCGTTTTCATTATCGATTTTGTCTGGCTTATGGTCATGCTTTCACTGACCGGCCGTGTCTCCTGGTCGACCAGAATACCATTCAGACGCTTTGCAAGTGTTCTAGCCGTTTCTATCATATCGCTGTAGACATCAACAGGTTTCGATACTGTTGTCAGACGCATAAAAAATGTCAGGCCACTGGTATGCATATCAACATCATGTTTGGGCAGTTCACCAGGTTTGAACATATTTGCCATGCTAAACAGCACATCTGTGTGTTGATCAGCATTCTTGCGGACACGATGGTATATATTGTCTTCACCATACTTGAGGCCCAGCTTTTCAGCCTCGCGATGTATCGCAGTCATCGTTAAACCAATCTCACTGCGGGCAACAATGCTGACTACCAATATGGTATCAAGTTCTTTTCTGAACCTGTCGAGTTCTCCTGCAGCTACCAGTGCTTCATCGAAATCCATGGAAAATATAACCGGCCTGTTCAGTTCTTCAGCCACTTCCAGGCTCATTTGTGAAAATCGATGAAGCTCAGTTTCAGAAACCGGGCCCTCATAATCAGCCAGCTGTATCGTCAGGCAAATATCCCTGTATTCAGAACGTTGATCTTCATGTTCCAGGTTTCGCCATAGGCCATTGGTAATATTGAAGCCATAAATTCCATTACGCTTTTCCATCGTATATTCATGCTGGCGGTATACACCTAGCGCCTGGTCCCTACTAATGGACTCTGCTCCACGGATCAGGGCAACATACTCAATTTCTTTCTGCGGCCCGCTATCTATTGCTTTTTCAGACAGCTGCAGCTCGATTTCCATGGCAGCCGGATCGCCTGCCTGGTCGCCAACGACAAGTGGTGCTGGCACCACGCCTGCTTCATCTATTTGCATATTGTCATCAGCTGCCGGCATTACCGGTTCTTTTTTTGTTTTAGATTTCGCCAAGCTTGCTGACCGGGTTGATGATACCGGACCCTTCCGAGGCTCGAATAATGGATCTACTTCGTCTCCGCCACTGCCAGTATATCGACTTATTTTCCGCGGTAATTTATAGGGTTTTTGCTGAGAACGGTGAAATGAAATAAATGCGATGAAAACGATCACCACCATGCCGATAATAAACAGGGCTGTACGCAGTTCCATCAAACACCCACCAGCTTTTCAGCATCGTTCAGATTAACACTTACTATTCGGGATACCCCGGCTTCAGCCATCGTGACACCTATTAATGTTCCTGCCGATTCCATAGTTACCTTGTTATGAGTGATAAAAATTAACTGAGTGTGATCAGCCATTGACTTTAGCGTATCACAATAGCGCGATACGTTTGCTTCATCCAGCGGTGCATCAACTTCGTCTAGCAGACAAAAGGGTGCCGGGTTTAGTTCGAATATTGCAAACAGCATAGCTACAGCAGTAAGTGCTTTTTCGCCGCCCGATAACAGGTTAATAGTGCTATTTCTTTTACCAGGCGGACGTGCCATCACTGCCACACCGGCGTCCAGCAAATCGTCCCCGGTCAGTTCCAGGTAAGCATGCCCGCCACCAAATAGTTTTGGGAAAAAGCGCTGAAATCCATCATTAATAAGATCGTAGGTTTCTTTGAAGCGGGTTCTTGTTTCCCTGTCGATCTTTCCCATTACCCCTTCAAGCGTTGACAATGCTTCTGACAGATCCGCATGCTGTTTGTCGAGGTAGTCCTTACGTTCAGATTGCTCTTCGTATTCTTCTATCGCCATCAGATTAACTGCACCAAGACGGAGTATTTTACGACTGACCGTTTCGAGGTTTTCTTCCCATGCAGGGTAATCTGCATTTTCGGGCAAGCTGGCAATTATCTCTTCAACTTCCAGTTCCAGTTCTTTCAGTTGTTCTTCCAGGGTCTGGCGTCGAACAAACTGCTCCTGACGCTTCATTTTCTCCTGTTCAAGCGCTTCTCTCAAGGTCTGACATGCTCGATCTTCATTCTGGCGACGTAATGCAAGCTCTCGCGTTTCCTGGTCCAGTCCGCTGGTCTGATCGCGATGCTGTTTAAGCACGGCTTCTTCATCGACTTTTCTCTGCAGCAAGTCAATGAGTTCCTCCTGCATCTCGCGTTCAGGGGTCTCGCCATCAACAAGCAAGTTTTCAATATCCGTTTCACGCTGCTTTAGCTGTTCTATCTGCTGACGACCTCTTCTTACACTTTCCTGCAACGAACGTCGACTGACTTCCCACTCCTGTCGTTCCAACTGCAGGTGATGCAATGCCTCATTCGAGCTGCGTGCATGCTGGCGTTCTTTATCAAGGGTAGTCTGTACTAGTCCCCTTGCTGAGAGTAATTTTACACGCTGGTGCTCGATCTCATCTGCATTTCGACTGGCATCCTGCAGCAAATTATCTGATGTGGTCAATTCAGACTGGTTATTAACGACCTGTTCATCAATCTCTTTCAGTTCGTTTTCTACCTGTGCCAGTCGTGACCTAACCTGGTCGAGTTGCGCTTCAAGTCGATGTAATTGAGCATTGTCCTGGTTGTTCTTGGCGGATTCGCGATTAAATTCATCACGGCTGTCGTGGCGTACAGCATCTTTTTCGGATAATTGCTTTTGCAAGACATTGGAACGTGCCGCTAGTTCTTCGATTATCGACCTTGAGGCCTGCTGTTGCTCAGTCAGTTTTTCAATTTCAGCCTGGCGTGCCATCACACCTGCTTCGTCGTCCTGCCCCCCGGTAAGTGACAACCAGTTATGACCAACCAGGGTGCCATCTCGCGTTATGGTCACAGACTCTGAAGATAAACCTGCTCGCATTGCAATAGCGTCTTCGACCGTATCGGCGACAAAAATATTCGCCAGTCGTGCATTCAGGTCTACGTCAGCTGACTTAACCCGTGAGGCCAATAACTTTCTGTCCGACTGATGGCTGGTCGATTTCTGCTCAAAGAAGGTAGCGCCTTTGCCAGCAATGTTATCGAGTCGATTAATCGGTAAGTTTTGTCCAGCCAGGCAGACGGCCTTCAAGGCACTGCCAAGTACCCGATCGACCGCTGTCTCCCAGCCTTCCTCGACCTGTATCGCATCAGCAACCCGTTTTGCATCGACGATACCTACCTGCTGTAGCCACTGTGGCAATGATTGATCATTTCTGCCAAGTGCTGCATCCTGCATTTCTCGCAGAGTATCCAGTCGAGAGGTGCTGTGCTGCTGTTTAACTTTTGCTTCATTCAGTGCACTGCTTGTTTGCTCGATTTGTTGACGAAGATTTCTAATTTCTCCATCCAGCGTGTCTATGGACTGGCTGAGTTCATTACAGGCAGCAAGTCGCTTTTCAAGCTGCTGGCGAAGCTCCGTAGTACTGTCCTGCTCAACATTCCCGGCTAGACGCCGTTTTTCATCATCCAGACGACTTCGTCGCTGCTGTAACTGCTGCAACTGATTGTTAATCTGCTTGATGCGGGCACTCTGTACTTCCTTTTCTCGTACTGGATGGGATGCCTGCGCTGAAAATGCTTCCCAACGCTGTTGCCAGTCACTCATGGCAATTTCCGCATCAGCGAGCGTGACAGCCGTTCGTTCGCTCTTTTCCTGAATCTCAGCGTGTGTCGACTCAGTCTGCTGCAACTTTATTGCCAGTGAATGCTCCTGCTCACTGTCTATACGGAAATTTTTATGTGCTTCCTCTATCCCTGCAACTAATTGTGTTTTTTCGCGGACTTTCTCCTGATAGGTATCTCGTGCATGCTGAATTGACTGCTCCAGGCGTGTGACCTCAGCACCCGTCTGGTAATATCTTCCCTGTGCCTGGTTCAGTGCCTCGTTTAAATCATGTAGCTGCTGCCGCTTTTTTTCAATTTCAGATTCAGTGCCGCGTTGTTTGGCTAACTGACCATCAAGCTCAGTCTGTCGTTTTGCCAGTTCGACTTCCTCCTGCCCAATTTGATCAGTCAGACCTTTCCAGCGCAAAGTCAGTAATTCACCCTGCAGTTTTCGTTCTTCCTGCTTATGTTCCTTGTAGCGCCTGGCGGCACTGGACTGGCGTTTTAACCGTGCCAGTTGAGTTTCCAGTTCAGAGCGTATGTCATCTACGCGAGAAAGGTTTTCACGTGTATGACGAATTCGATTCTCTGTCTCACGTCGGCGCTCTTTATAGCGCGATATTCCAGCGGCTTCCTCGACGAAAACGCGTAATTCTTCAGGCCTTGATTCTATGACTCGAGTCACCATGCCCTGTTCAATGATGGAATAGGCTCTTGGTCCGAGGCCCGTACCAAGAAAAATACTGGTGATATCTTTCTTGCGGCAGCGTGTTCGATTGAGGAAATAATCTGCGCGTCCGTCGCGGCTGATTTCGCGCCGTATGGAAATTTCAGAGTAGCGTGCATAGTCTCCAGGTGCTTTCTTACCAACAGTATTATCAAATATCAGTTCGACAAACGCTTTGCCTACCGGTTTGCGAGACTGGGAACCGCTAAAAATAACATCTTCCATGCTCTCGCCACGCAGATGTTTGGCGGAAGATTCACCCATTACCCAGCGCACCGCGTCAATAATATTCGATTTTCCACAGCCGTTTGGACCAACGATGCCAGTCAAAAGATGGGGAAATTCTACAGATGTTGGATCGACGAAGGACTTGAAGCCTGCTAGTTTAATCTTCTTTAGACGCATTCCGTACCATGTGTCAGTGCAAATCGGCTAAAATTACAGCCAGTCATTAATGTTTTAATTGTTGGAAACCTGTTCAATGTCTACCAAGCCAAGTAAAGAACTCGACGTATTTGATAACCCAAATTCTGATCGCGATTATACCATCAGCATACGCATGCCTGAATTCACCTGTCTGTGCCCTAAAACCGGCCAGCCAGATTTTGCCACCCTGTATCTGGACTACATCCCTGAAAAACTCTGCGTAGAACTTAAGGCGCTAAAACTCTATATCTGGTCATACCGTGATGAAGGTGCCTTTCATGAAGCCGTTACCAATGCCATTCTTGATGACCTGGTAGCAGCCACTTCCCCTCGCTACCTGAGGATATGTGCTCGTTTCTATGTGCGAGGCGGTATTTATACCACAGTTACTGCGCAGTATTCTAAACCAGACTGGCAAGGAACCATACCCTCTGAACCAAAATTCAGCGACTGATTTCAGCACCGTCAAATTATTAATGTATATGAGCCCTGATCGTCATATCTGACACCGTTGTATTTCAGGGCTTCATAGCGGTATTCCATAACAGTATGAATAATACTCTGACATGACATCCCTGCACTACCACCCGGCAGGTAATCAACTGGATCTGTGCTCTGAGAGGGATTATCGATGACTGAATGCTATCTCGGACTGGATGTTGGGACTACAGGCGTCAGGGCAAATTTGATCAGCGAAGATGCCCGAATACTGACTGCAGCAAGCACAGCTCTGCCACCCAGCACTGAACATGAGGACATGCTTTGCCAGCAGCCTGATGACTGGTGGCATGCAGTGGTCGATTGCCTGCAGAAAATAACGCGGCAATATGATTGCTCGGGCTTGCAGGCAATGGCTATCGATGGTACCTCAGGGACGACTTTACTGACTGACAGCAGCAATCTCCCAATTAGTCCG
>JASJFV010000013.1:0-3814 GCA_033791885.1 Gammaproteobacteria bacterium
ATTACGACCCAAAAAGTGATCCTGATAACCCGCGCTGGTTTATGGTTGACGTGAAATATGTACGAGATCTCAAACGTAATATTACGCTACAGGAGTTAAAACCTTTGCCTGAACTCGATGGTATGCCACTGGTCAGAAGGGGAAACCGTCTTTCCATCATGCCGGTGAGCAAGGAACACTGGCAGATGATTCTTGATATAGAATAAAATAATTTAAATCTAATTATCTGAGATTTAAAAAATACTGCATTAAATAATTACAACCTGAAAGGAAACATTAATGAAAATCGTTAAAACACTTCTACTCCTGACCCTGCTCTCCAGCCTTAGTTTTGTTTCGGCCCATGCGAGCCAGAACCCGGTAGTTTTATTTGAAACCAGTGCCGGTAATTTTGAGGTGACGCTGTATCCAGATAAAGCCCCCGTTACTGTTAAAAACTTTCTCTCGCTGGTTGAACAGAAACATTACAACGGCACTATATTTCACCGGGTGATTAAAAACTTTATGATCCAGGGTGGTGGACTGAACTCATCTATGGAAAAGATTGGCGGTGTTGCACCAATCAAAAATGAAGCTGACAATGGCCTGAAAAATATGAAAGGCAGCATTGCTATGGCACGGACCAATGAGCCGAATTCAGCTACAGATCAATTTTTCATTAATACCAAGGACAATTACAACCTGGATCATACAGCCAAGAATATGCGCGGCTGGGGCTATGTCGTATTTGGCAAGGTCACGAATGGTATGGACGTTGTTATGAAAATAGAAAATAGTGAAACTACAACTAAATCAGGCCGCAGAGATGTTCCTGTTAAAACCATTGAAATCCTGCTGGTCAAAACAATCACGCCTACCCCGCAGACAGGTAAAGCTGCTAACTAATCATTAACATCCCGACTGAAGAAAGCTGCCCTGGCTGAAGAAAAAGCCATGGCAGTAAGACTTTCATGTCTAGCCTAGAGGAAGGCTTCAAGCTCCTGCAATGCAGCCTGGTAGACGTCTCTTTTAAAATCCACGACATGCTTTAGAGGCTGCCAGTAGGTCACCCATTGCCAATGGTCAAATTCGGGGCAGTCACCGTGATCCAGGTGGACATCATTGTCGCAACCAGTGAGACGCAACAGAAACCAGAGCTGCTTCTGACCGCGGAAGCGGGAATGGCCGTGACGCCGGCATGATTGTGGTAGATCATAGCGTAACCAGTCACTGGTTCTGCCGATAATTTCGACGTGATGACGCTTTAGACCAATTTCCTCTCGTAATTCTCGGAACATGGCATCGTCTGGAGATTCGTGATCTCTTACACCACCTTGCGGAAACTGCCAACCATCGTGCTTAATGCGACGGGCCCACAATACCTGCTGATTTTGATTACACAATACGATGCCGACATTAGGTCTGTAACCTTCTTGGTCTAGCATTGATTTATTCCAGTTATTCAGAGTAATACTATAAAAATTAACATACTGTCATCATTCTGTCACATTTTCACAGACCTTATCGCCCGAACAGCAAATACGCTGTAGAATGAACGCTTAAAAAACATATAGGCAGAGACGTGGCACTGGCAATTTTTGACCTCGATAACACCCTTCTGAGAGGGGACAGCGATTATCTATGGGGAATGTATCTAATCGACAAAGGCACTGTTGATCAAGAGTCTCATCAACGGGAAAACGACCGCTTCTATCAGGAAGACTTAAACGGCCAGATGGACATTATGGCATTTCTCCGCTTCCAGCTTGCTCCCCTGGCACGTATTCCTCTGCCTGAGCTATTACAGATGCGGGAAGAATACCTTGAGCATTACATCAAACCAATCATTACCCTGCAGGCACAGGACCTGGTCGATAAACATCGACAGCTGGGCGACACCCTGCTTATCATAACTGCCACAAATGATTTTGTTACCCGCCCCATTGCTGATCTCTTTGGTATAGAAGAATTAATCGCAACGAAGGCAGAAATCAGAAACAATCAGTACACCGGTGCTGTCAGTGGCATACCCAGCTTCCAGGAAGGGAAGATTACTCGCCTGCGTGAATGGCTGGATAAGACAAATTCAGACATGCAAGGAAGCTGGTTTTATTCAGATTCCCAAAATGATCTGCCGCTGTTGCAGGAAGTCGACAATCCGGTCGCCGTCAACCCTGACCAGCAACTGGCAGAATATGCGAAAAATGCAGGCTGGCAAGTACTTACTTTAGCGGATCCTGAGTGAGTCATCAGTCGAAACTGCTGGGATTATTACTCTTACTTGTTCCTGTCAGTGGTGTAATTGCGCTAGTAATGGGCAGTTCAGATACCGGCATCTATGAGCTACTCTCCTTTCTGTCGGGTGACAGTGACGCATTCACAAAAACAATTCTTACTCTTCGGGCTCAAAGAGCCGTCGATGGCTTTATCGTAGGAGCTCTTCTGTCAATGGCTGGAGCCCTGTTACAGGTATTACTTCGTAACCCGCTTGCCGAACCGTATATTCTTGGCATCTCTGGTGGTGCCGGAGTTGCTACACTACTGGCCTTATTGCTTGGGCTCTCTTCCAGCTGGTCACCTTTTACCTCTTTTGCCGGCGCACTCATTTCAACCTTTCTAGTATTCAGCGTATCCTACTCAAACGGAAACTGGACAACTGAACGGCTGTTACTGACTGGCATCGTCATCGCAGCAGGCTGGAGTGCAGTCATCAGCTTTCTGCTAAGCATCTCAAACCAACAGCAAATGCAGGGGATGCTATTCTGGTTAATGGGAGACCTGTCGCAGTCCAGCCATACGATTACCGGCTTCATCGTATTAGTATTAACATTTTCTTTCAGCTGGGCGATATCAAGACCATTAAATTTACTGGTACGGGGCCAGCAACAGGCTGCTGCACTGGGCGAGAATATTCAATTCCTTCGGATGATCATTTTCATACTTGCGGCCGCTATGACTGCTACCGCTGTCAGCATGGCTGGCAGCATTGGCTTTGTCGGGCTGATCATTCCCCATTCCCTGCGTTTGATTGGCCTTCGAGATTACCGCCTGTTATTGCCTGCTGCCATCCTCAGCGGTGGCAGCTTCCTGGTACTTGCTGACGCGATGGCCCGCACCCTGTTAGCGCCTCAGCAGATCCCGGTTGGAGTGATTACTGCCATGCTTGGTGTACCGATATTTTTATTCTTATTACAAAGACAGTATAAAAGCAGATGAAAGATTAAAATGAGATTTTGTGCAATAATTTTTCATGAATTACGTGAAATATAACAGGCACTACATACAACATTTAACTATAGCTGGGGAATCCAAATGTCAGCACTTGAAATAAACCAGAAAATTCCTGATTGTGAAGTAAAGGCAACCTCTGATCGTAATTTTAAACTATCCGATTTAAAGGGAAAAAAATTCGTCCTCTATTTTTATCCGAAAGACAGCACCCCCGGCTGCACGACTGAAGGGCGGGATTTCAGCAGTGCTTATAAACTGTTTCAAAAAAATAATTGTGACATCCTGGGTGTGTCAAGGGACAGCCTGACAAAACACGAAAACTTTAAGGCCAAACAGGAATTTCCTTTTGATCTGATCTCAGACCCCGATGAAACACTGTGTAAGCTTTTTGATGTCATCCATGAAAAGAACCTCTATGGCAAGAAACATATGGGTGTTGTACGAAGCACCTTTATTATTGATGAAAAAGGCATTCTTAGACAGGAATACCGCAAGGTGAAAGTTAAAGGCCATGTAGAAGAAGTGCTGGAGTTTGTGAAAACCCTTTGAGCGGAAAAAGTAAACGATTGCAGCTCATAGAATCGATTTAGTTTCGGTAACTCTG
>JASJFV010000014.1:0-14696 GCA_033791885.1 Gammaproteobacteria bacterium
CCGCGCAGACATATTGCCTGATGTGGACCAATTCCCAGAGTCACACGGTAACACTGCGTTATGACATTAATCTGTCCTCCAGATGAGATGTGGTAGTTATATTGTCAGGATGGTCGGTATTTACTGAACAGTAGCTCTGCCAGCGCCTGGATAAACAAACACAACACCTGCATATAGCAACAAAGCAACCACGATTACAGCACTGAAACCAATATGGATAGCCAGCAACGTTGCCAGGCTTGCACTGATGACAGATGCACAACCATTGATACCCCATGCCCATGGAATCAGCCCCTGTGCATGATCTGCAAGTGACGACAGGGCCAACGGGAATGGCATGCCCATGAAGAATGCCATTGGTGCAACTAGCAGCACGGTCAACAGAATCTTGAGCAGTAACGGAATAGACGACAACCACATAAACAGGCTGTCCAGCATCAAGATATAGCTGAGCCCAATCAATACAATGGCAGTTACCGCTCCTAGCAGGACAGTACGTCTGCTGTAAATGCGGGACAGTCCTGAAGTCAGGTAACTTCCGAGGCCGGCAAACACAAGAAAACTTGCCAGGGTGACGGCGAAGGAATACAGCGGGTGATGCAGAAACAGGATAAATTTCTGCATAATGGCGATTTCCAAAAAGAGGAAGGCAATACCTATAGATAGAAAATACAGCATTACTTTCAGCTTGCTGATCACTTTTTTCTCATCACCTGGCGAGCGAGGCAACACCAGTAAAGGCAATGCAATCAGAATCACACTGAGCGCTGTTGCCACCAGCGACGTCATCACCAGTACGAGGTAACCCCATTCGATCAAAGACATGCCACCGCGATCACGCAGCCTGAATATCTCCGGCAATGATGACCATTTTGTGAAATGGTGGAAATACGGCCTGTCATCGGTGGCAGGCTGGATATTGAACTTGTAGTCAGCAAGGTATTGATCACGCCTTTCTGACAACAGAGCTTGCGTGCCTGCCTGGAACCAGGGCTGTGCCAACTGGTTGTAGCCGTCGTTCGTTGCAGCAAAACCCGGCGCATAAGCGACATCAAATGAACGGGCATCACTGAAATCTCGAATCAGCTTTACATCACGATCCTGTATATTTCCATTCCTGATCAGCAATGTGCTCGTCTGCCATCCACGTATCAATGCAAGATTTTCAGAGGGATTTTCGACTGCCATCAGGCGTAATGCTTCGATTGCAGTAGCAAATAGCTTGAGGGTGTCACGCGGTGGCATTTTGACCCAACGTGTCAAAGCAAGGTAACCGCCCGGTTCAAGATGATTGATGTATAGCTTTAGTGCCTCAATGGTATAAAGGTAATCTTCGTTCAGTGCATATAAGCCAGAGGCTGACGCATTAAAGGCATCCATCAGAGACAGCTGTATCAGGTCATATTTCTTTTTTTTTAGTGCCAGGTATCCACGCACATCACCTGCATGGACATTAACGCCTTTACGCTGGTATAAGCCGCCATTGTAATCACTGTAACGACGTCCAACGATATCTATCAATTGTGGATTTAGCTCAACCGCGTCAATAACAGGTATTGAGCGGACCTCTTCTGAATGATCCTTTTCTACATGATAAAGCGCCTGCAGGATGTCCACACCGCCACCTGCGCCTATGATCAATACCGAAGCCGGATCGGCCAGATGGTACGGTAATGCGGATGTCATCTGATCAAGATAGGCAAGTTTTGACGTGTCTTCAACGGCCTGAGTGATAACGGTCATGTTGTCACCATCGGTAAAAACACCCAGTTGTGATAATGGCTCCACAGTGTTTGCAAGACTGAGTCCGGGCGCATACCTGAAAGGAACAGATCTGCTATCAACTACACTGATCATGCCAAATGGACTGGAATCCTGCTCAATCACTTCTGTGCCGCTGATTCGCAAAGTCTGTGGCAGGCCCTTGTAGGAAGACATATTCAGGTCGAGGCTCATTGCTGCCAGAATCAGCAATACGCTAGACAGGGCAAGGACTGCAATTATCGGTTTATACTGCTTAACACCCAGCTCGACACTGGCCACCAGCAATGAAACAGGCCCCAGAGCACTGATGATAACCAGGGCATTTTGTGGAAAAACTGCAAACAGCAACCCAACTACAGCAAGACTGCCAACACCTGCACCCGCCAGGTCCCAGGCATAGATGCGCGATACCAGCTGGCCATACTGCATAAAGGCCAGGCATATAGCGCAAGCAGCAAAAAAGAAAGGCAGGCTCAGCAGGAGAAAAATAATCAGCAGATACAGAGCCTGGCGGGTGTCCCACAGGATAAGCTCTGCGTTGAAAGGTATTGCCTGAGCAATCATGAAGCCACTGATTGATGTCATGCCAAACAGCAGCAGGCAGGCAAAATATACAGGCTGAAAGTGCTGCAATAGCCAACGCTGAAAGAGTGAAACAATACTGCCACTGATGCCATAGCCCAATAGAGCAAGGCCGATAATCATGTATGAAAAATGATGCCACTGAATGATAGAAAACAGCCGCATCAACAGAACTTCATATGCCAATGCAGCACCGGAGACCAGCGCTATGGAGAGATACGGTGGGCGCTGAGACATCCGCATATTATTGCCGGCCCTAGTGCTTTCCGGTCACCGGCACGAACACTACCGGGAGTACCTGTTTACTAACGATTTTGTTGTCATCATGCTTATCAACCACCAGCAGTTGCTGCATCATGAATCGACTTCCAACCGGTATCACCATGCGGCCACCGGGCTTCAGCTGTTTTATTAAAGGAGGAGGAATATGACTGGCTGCTGCCGTCACTATAATGGCATCAAACGGAGCATGCTCCTGCCAGCCATAATATCCATCGCCTACTTTTGTCATTACATTGTCGTATCCTAATCTTTGCAGGCGTTTTCTTGCCTGCAACCCCAAAGGTTCAACAATTTCTATTGTATAGACCTTACTGACCAGTTCACCCAGGATAGCTGCCTGGTAACCGGATCCGGTGCCCAGTTCCAGAACCTTACTGTCCGCTTTGAGGTTCAGCATGTCCGTCATAACGGCAACGATATAAGGCTGTGAAATGGTCTGCCCATGTCCAATTGGCAACGGACGGTTATCATAGGCATTACTTTTATCCTCTGCCGGAACAAATTCGTGACGCGGTACAATTGCCATGGCTTCTAACACACGCGGATCCAGCTCACTCTTATTCAACTCGAGGCTGGTTTCTCTGACATCCTGTTCAATGATTCTTATCATTTCCAGGCGTGCCTGTTGTGTCAGATCATCAGAATAGGCAGGAACACAGATGCCTGTAGTAAGTACTATCAGTATTGCGCTGAACAAACCTGCAACTTTAGGAAAAAGTTTCATCTCGAATCCTCCTGACAGTTCTGTATGCGTTAAGAACTATCGAGTCTATATATTTATATGCGACGAGGATGAGTATATTCAAGCCTTCGTCATTCCTACGAACTCGCTCAACGTTAGAAATTATGCTTATAAATATTTGAAAATGCATTAAACCGATAAAGTAAACAGCAGATTGGGGCGGTTCAAATAAAGCCCCGGGTTTCAAGGTAGAAAAAGTGATCCAGGCCATTAGTATGGATTCACAATGGTATTTAAATGAACACAATTGTAAATAAACTGTTCATACAAGCATTAAGGATTAAAGCTGGAACTTCATCCTATCACGGCCGTGTACTGTTCAGCCCGACAAACGTGCCATCATTGTTCTCTGCCAGCTGACGCATAAGAGCGGCAAAACGCACAACATTGTTGCCCATACCTCCTACATTGAACAAGACAGGGAACCCCATGGCATGGATGCGTACGCGGCGCTTGCCGCTGCGGTCCGCACGATTAAGACGTTCGACCGTGTTTATTACGTTCTCGATAGAACCGGATGAGAAATCATCACCAAAAACATACAGGCTGATGCGTTTATCTTTTGCATAAAAGCGTCGGATTGCCGCTTCGATGCCTTCCACCGGGCTGGAATTGGAGAATGGCTTCCAGCTGCTGAGGCGTTGATTGATAGCGCTGCGACGTGACGGGGTATCCGGAATCCATTTTCCGCTGTAGCTCTGAAACATGTATTCACCCATGTCATTCATAACCTGTATACCTTTTACTTTTGGGTAGACGTTGAGCACTTCCTTGATCTTCTGCCGAACCAGTGACCAGGCGAACTGGTTCATTGAACCGGACGTATCGATGATGAAAATGATGTACTCGCTATCAACCGGCACCCCACCAATTCGGTTATTAGTAAATTTTGTCGTGCTTGACTGCAGTCTGCGCATTTCAACGGTCAAGCTCTGTTGTGCACTCTGTAATTGACCCTCGATGATTGCCTGGGTATCACGGTCACTTCGTGAGCGCGCATACTGCCCTTTTATGTTCGACAAACTGCCCTTCAACCGTGCCAGTTTTTCCCTGCTTAGCGATAGCTGCTGCTGTTTTTCTGTCAGGTCACGATTCAGGGTTGTAGTTTCGCCGCGTATAACAAACAGTTCTTCTTCCAGTTTCTGCACCTGTCCGGACAGATCTACAGTCAGGCGCTCGATAACGCGCGGCTCACTGATCTTTACAATAACCAGTAAGAGTACAATTGCACCAAATCCACATGAGACAACATCGAGGAATGACAGGTTGAAAATTTCTATCTCGCGCCGACGTCGTGCTCTGCTCATGGCCAATCTCTCGCAGGAGTAAGGAAAGAACCATTAGTGTCCACTGCCAGTTTCCAGAAAGCCGCTGCTGCATAGGCATCACCTTCCATTGGCAGCAAGATAGTATTTACCGGGATACCCGATGGCACTTTCTTTATCGCGTTGCTGAAATGAATGAGCCTTCTCTCACTGCTTACTTTTGCACGGGTTGGTTTTTTTTGTCCCTGTGTCGGCAAACCGTCGGTGACAAGCAGGATATTATCCGGTCTGGGTGTTAGTAAAGCCGCTGTACTGAATGCATGATAAAGACTGGTGCCGCCTTCCGGAATGGCCTGGCGTAATCCGCTAACAGCACCCGCCACATCCTCCGTACGCGATGCTGACAACCACTTACCCTGACTAGTCGCATGTGCTGCCCGCGATACCGTATTAAACAGGTAAAGCTGGAATTTTGATGATTCGGGGAGATTGCTGATCAGCCACTCCGTTGTGCCCTGTGCCCGCCGCCACTTCTCTGCAGCACGCTTGCGGTCATCATTCATATTTCGTAAGCGAATAATGTTGACGATTGTTTCATCAAGCATACTGGCCGAGGCATCCACCAGGATAAGAATACGCTTGCCACTGAGCTTGAGGCCGGTTAGATACTGACGGTTACCGTCACCGGAAAACCTGTGCACCTTATTACCCTGCTTGGCCATGGCCTTCTGTTCAGCAGAGAGTTCCCGGCTCTTTTTATCCAGCCCCTGGAGGTCAGATTTAAGTTTATTGATATGCTCAATACTTGCAGTGGTTTCTCGATCCAGGTCTGTCAGCCCTGCTTCAATCTCCAGCGTGCTTTTCTGCACACGTTCGGCCTCACCCTGCATCAATACTATGTCTTTTTCCGTCGCCTCAAGACTGTTGCGTGCCTCAACCATATTCTCCCGGCCAACAATGACTTCGCTCTCTATCCGCACGACCTCAGAGCGCAGGTCAGCAAACACCTCATTGCGTGTCTCGACAGTATTTTTATTCAGGATCAGAACCAGTAACACTACCGCACCGAAACCACAGAACATTATGTCGAGGAAGGACAGTGAAAAAGGAGATATGGGGCGACGTTTCATAAAAATGGTTTACGTTTTATGTGTCAGGTTTTATGTAAAACGTAAAGCATGAAGCGTAATACAATCTCACGACCTTAATTTCCGCACCAGCCAGTGATCGACATAACGGTCGCTGTCGAGCACCAGCCTTTCCTGCAGCAGCTGCAGCTGATAGATGAAAAACATCAGGATTATACTGATCACCAGGGCAACAAAGGTCGAGTTAAATGCTACGCCGAGGTTTTCTGTTACGCCGGTGATATCACCCTCTACGGCTCGATGTGCCTGACCCAGTGCATCGCCAATTCCCCTGACAGTTCCAATGAAACCAACAGACGGAATCGCCCAGGCAATGTATCGGATTATGGATAATTCGGATTCCAGTCGCTCGCCTTCTGCATCACAGACATCCTGCACTGCCGTCGACACATCCTGTACGTTTCGGGTTGCGCTAAAACGCTCAATGCCAGTTAGCAATGCACGAGGCAGCAAATATTGCTTTTCCATCGATGGCAGTGCATGCACTCGTTCAGCCAGTTCACGGGTGTCTTCCGGACCAATAGGCAGACTCTCGGGCAGCTGCAACAGGTCACGTTGCAGCAACTTATGTTGTCGCCATGCCGCCTGCCCCTTGTAAGCGAGTATAGACAGGGCCCAGAACATCAGGATGAAACAGGTTTCCTGTTCATAGTCCTTGATCACAACGAAGAATGAATCTTGCGTTATATAGGTGGGATCATCAGCTAACCTGGCGGCTTCCTGCTGTTGATGATTCGCAGCAGCGGGACGCACCAGCGTGACATATACCGCATGCACTATGATAAAAGAAATCAGCAGCGCAAATACCTGGTAGACAAATTCAGTCGGAAAGTTTTTTTTCATATTCCTAAAGACCAGTTTTAAGATTCAAATTGCAAAATTCGGTTTCAAGTTAATTATTTCAGTCTCTCGACCGGTGCCTCGAAACTGCAGACTAATTGACTCTAAATATCGACAGGAAACGATATCGCATCATCAGCGCGAAGTTTCTCAGATGGCGTAAAGCGCCGGGCTGGTTCAGTTTTCTGCATCTCGGGTTTTAGTGATGTGGGTTCCGTGTCCTGTTTCGATGCCGCTTCATTATTTTCGACAACTACTTTGCCTTCGCCCACAGCTTGCTGTGCCAATAGCGGTAAAGCGCAAACAGTTATTGCTATCAATAGTGCAGATTTTAAAAAAATTTGCTTCACTGCTTCCTCACTCGGCATACCGCGCAATTCTGAACCCAAGATCGTAACGCGGTTTACTGCTGTAGTCACGGTAACTCAGCCGCAGCTCGGTAATATTGCCATGTCGCCAGCTGGAACCTCGCACCACGTGATGCTCACCAGCAGATGCACCTGAGGGATCAATCACCTGTGTTTTCGCCTCTCCTGGATAAACGGCATAGAAGTCATGCATCCATTCAGCGACATTCCCGCCGAGGTCATAAAATCCCTGCGGCCATGCAGGAAAACTGGCTACTGGCGCCGTCCCGCGGAATCCATCGTCATAGCCTGGCACCGTATCTGCCAGTGTGTCTGCTATACGTTCATCTGCGTAATTGCCGACTTTTGCTGTTGGCGGATAGCTACCCTGCCACGGGTAGCGCTGTTCAGACTTCTGTCCCTGTTTACGCGCCACCCATGCCCATTCTGCTTCTGTTGGCATCCGGTAGCCCGTGTTCATCGGGCTCACTGCAACCATCTTGCCTGACTTTTCGACATAGGCCATTGGCAGGCCCTGCTGTTTGCTGAGCCAGTTTGCAAAACGGGCCGCATCATCCCAGCCAATATTGACAACGGGTTGAGTGTCGCCATTCAGCGCGGCCCGATCAGAGCTTGCGGAGTTGTGCGTCGGCCGGAAACGTCGAAAATCACTATTGGTGACTTCGTGTCGGGAAAAATAAAAGGGTCGTTTCAGCTGGATTAAGCGCCGACTTTCGTTAGCGCGCCTGCCCGCTTCACGACGTGACGCTCCCATGGTAAGACCTGTATCAGGTTTTATCAGCTGCAACTGCTGCCCTGTTTCTGTTGTGACACTGGCAGGTGTCGCTGACTGTTTTTTAGCAGATCCAGGCGGTTGACCAACTGCCTGCAATGACACCTTCACATTCTGACTGACACCTTGCCGTGGAGTAACGGTTACGCGCTTCGTCACATAACCAGGTTTAATCACAAGCAGAGTATGTGTACGTGTTGTCAGCCGCAGATGGCCTTTGCTGATATCTGCTTTCTTTCCATCAAGCATTACCGTTGAACCGGGAGGGCGAATATTTAAAAAAACTGTGCCGTATCCAGGGACCATTTTGACGTTTATAGTGCGCTCTTCGCCCGGCTGCAGATTGACAGATTGTTCCTTACTCTTATAACCCGCCTTGCTAAATCGCAGCGTCTGCTGCAGATTGGCATTCAAATTCAGGGTCAGCGGCGTCACTCCCAGGTACTTATCCTCCAGCATGATGCTTGCACCTTCGGGAGAGCTGTTGACACTAAGCTGGCCATCTACCGGAGACAATTTAATATTATCCAGTGTGATATCGTCGCCTGCCGTAACGGACTGTACAATCTGCATCGGTTTGAAACCGTCTTTCTGTAGAAGAATCTCATGCTGTCCTTGCAGAATTTCAGTCTCTAACGGGGTCTTTCCGACAGCCTCTCCGTCAACCAGCACATCAACTGCTTCGGGCACGCTGGAAATTGAAACAACTGCCCAGGCTGGTAATAAAGCAACTTCAAGCTGTTGTGCCCGGTTGTATCCCTCAACTTCAATTTCAGTTTCAAAAACCTGGTAGCGCTCCGTCTCAATACGCAGTCGATGATTTCCACGTGCAAGCTCTGCCTTGCCATCCTGATTCAAAATGTTTTCAACATTGTCAACATACAACTTGACGGTGGTGTTGGGAGTCGTATTTATGCTTAGCAGTCCGGGCAGTTCTGTTAATACATATGACAGGTTCGTCGTTCCTCCGCGCTCGACTTCTATCTCCTCTTGCAGCGGAGAATAACCCGGCAGAGTAGCCGTTATAGAATATTGCCCCGGCAGTACCAGGCGAGTAGCCCATAAATGCAGTGGGGGTGGGAAGCCATTCATTTTCAGTGTAGCGGGTTCAGGCTCAACCTTGATGACGACACTTGTCGTCATCAACAGGTATACCGCCGCCAGCAGAAGGACACTAACAAAGATAATGAAGTACCTTCGTCGCTTGCTGCCATCACCGTGTCCGGCCTTCTCGTAGTGTACCGGCAGCTCGTCATTACGTGATGCTGCCTGGCCCGGCGGAGGCTGTATGGGCGGCTTTGGCTGATGAATATCCGGCTGCTGCAGAACATCGATCAAGACCTTGTCACCCTGGACTTCCCAGCTCACTATAGATTCACCAATCTGAACCCGGTCACCGGACTTGAGCCATGCTGATGTGGTCAGGCGTTCGTTGTTGTGGAAAATAACCTCGTTTTCACTGGCTGGCTGGATATAGGCATGTCCATCCGAGAGTGCGATGAACGCAAACAGGTGATCATCTGCAGTACCGGGCAGGGTGATCCCCCTGCGAGCTGTTCCACCCACTGCCAGTGGCAACTCTATCTCACTGACATGCCGCTTGCCGCCAGCATCATGAATAAAGTAGTCGCGGCTCAAATGGCTTCCTCACAGCGAAGAAACAGCGAAAATGTACCTGAGTCAGGACGCAGAGTGATGACCTTGCGTACATCACGGTATCCTGGACAGTGTCCTGTTACGGTGTATCGCCCGGGTCGCAGCGTCAACTGTTTCTGCTGAAATTTACCCAGTCGTCCGACATGGTAGATCGCTATCTCAGTTCTGCCATCCGAGCTGATCATTAACTCAACAGGTATTACAGCCTGACGGACAGCCTTTTGCAGCGCGCCCACCTTGCTTGCCAGCACAGGCTCATCCGAAGGAACCTGCTGATTGGACTGCAGGAGCTTATGCGCATTTGCCAAAGGCTCATCAGAAGAAAGTCTCGTGGTATCACTCAGATAATGATCAAGCTGTGCATGCAATTGCAGACGCTGCTGAGCATGCGCGAGCCCGCTGCGTGCGAAGGTGGCCTGGGAATCGATAGCTAAGGCCTTGCGATAAGATTCAGCCGCTGCGGACCAGTCTTCACTGGATACCCGCTGCCTGGCCTGCCTGCGCAATCCATTCAGAGCTGACTGGCGTTGTGCCGAGATTAAACGTCGCTGTGTGTCTTGCACAGCGGGGTCGTCTGGATATATCTGCATGGCTGCCTTTAATGCGTCCTCGGCCTGGCCAAGTTGGCCGCTGTCAAGACTTCGCAAAGCCCTGCTCATGGCATCCTGGAATGCACGGTCGACCAGTTCTGCATTAATTTTATCTAATGCAGCCTGCGCAGGAATATAAGCGGGATCCAGCTGCAAGGCAGCAGAATATGCATCGGCAGCAGAAAGCAGTTCGTCAGCAGCCTCAGCCTGGCCTCCCTGTTGCAGCAGCTTCAATACCTGGTTGCGCGCCTTCGCACGTGCCAGGCCAAGACGGGCATCTTCGTGATCAGCCTGCATAGCAAGAACCTGCTCAAATGCAGATACAGCCATATCAACACTATTTTCCTGCAACATTTGCCAGCCATAAGCCAGGCTATCTGTCAGGCGCTGCGACTTGCTGTTCAGCAATGTCTGCAGCTTATTTGTAGCATCCTGATAGGCAGACAGCGCCTGGTCAAAATGCCCATGGCCAAAGAAATCGTCGCCTTTGGCCGCTGTTGCCATTGCGGCCTGCCAGTCCTCGGCAGCCCAGACTTCAACTCCTCGAAGAGCAGGCTGGGCGCGCAGGCGAAGAAAGTCCTGCAGTGCCTGCTCTGCATCATTTCGCAGTACACCTGACGGCAAGGGGGCTGGCTGATTAATTTTTACCGGCTCCGGAGCGACGGCTATTTGATCTGAATTCTGCACATCGACCATGGAGGGCAATATCACCAGCACTGCCACGGTTAATACAAGCACCAGGCCAAATAATACCCATACCATACGATACAGGCTTTGCATTTTTTTGCTGTCATCACTCGCTGAATGGGAAGCAGAGACAGCATTTTCGGGTGACTGTCCGGGAGGACGGAGATCGTGCTGCATAGATTCAGTCGACGGGGTTGCTGCTGTCAGGACCGAGGCCGGTTTCTGAACTATAGATTTTTCTCATCAGATCACGCCATTGTTCATATTGTGCTTCTGCCGAGCCGGTAAGTTCATGCACTTCACCATCAACTTCAACGACCATGGGTTTCGCTTCGCTACTGAATGAGTCACCCAGTTCTTCAATAGCTCCCTGGTGTATAGTGCTTTGTGCATTTGTATCGATCCCGAGCTTGATGGAATAGAGACCGCCGATAACCATAACATCACGCATGGTGCCGGTTGATACCTGCGAGTTTGAACCACCCAGTGCTTCAATAGCAATCGCGCCGAGTATTGCCGCCACACCCAGAGCCTTCTGCGTGTTGGCCTTTCTCTTTACTTCACGAAGTGCGGCAGCTTCGCTGCTGCGTGCCTTGCGCCATTCCTGGTATGGAGTAGCCATCTCCAGGTAGAAATTGTCATAATGACCATTGAGGGTATCAATAAGCAGAAAATCACGTTCACGCACTACGCGCACGCGCTGCAGAGCGGGGTCCTCTTCTGCAGGCAATCTGTCCAGGCGATACTGCCCCTTGTCATCTTTGCTGACGTGACTGAAGAATGCGTCAGGAACCATGTCAGCAGCAAAACGTATTTCAGCGATCTGCCGGATAGCAATCCGCTGTTTATCTGTCAGCGTATCGCGGAACTGGGCAAGATCATTGGCAATGGTATGATAAAGCGCTTCAAAAGCATCTTCTTTGCCGTTCTCACTTTCATAGATTGCTGCTTCAACATCCTCTCTGTAGCTACGCTTAAACCACTCTGATCCGCTGGCGTCCCGCGCAGTTATCTGCAACTCCAGGTCTTCACCATTCGATTCCAGGATCGTGCCGCTAACGAGAACTTCTGCCCCTTCAGTATCACGAGGAACCACCCGCACCGCGCCCCAGTAGCCCGTCTTTTCCATCACATTACGCAGGTGAACCGGCATGTGCCGCGCTTCCGCTTCGCGGATTTCCATAGATAAGCCCCGCGCATCATCCTTGTCTTCTGGCAGTTCACCTGGATTAAACAATTCAATCCAGACATCGAGCAACTGATCCTCAGGCACTTCCTGAACTGCTTTTTGCAGTACCTGCTGATCCTTTACATTCTTCTGCCCTGACGTTGCGCAGCCTGCCAGCAGTGCAAGCAATGCAAACAGGGCAACGAGCTTCCGAATGATATTTATACTCTGCATCTACAATTCCCCTGACTTATAACGACGGTATTCATCCCAGAGTTTTTTCTTCAGTTCAGGATCTGTTTCTTTTTCTGCTGCCTCACGCAGCTGCCTGGCAACAACATCGTCATTACTGCCATCCGGGATATCTGCCGGGGCACTGCTTTTCGTGCCGGGTAATGACTTTCCCTGGGCACCCTTTTCACTGCTAGACCCGGTCGTGCCTTCTTCAACACTGCCCTGTGTAGCGGACCGGCTTGCTGATTTTTCACTGCTGGACTTACCCTCTCGCCCTTCTTCAGCTTCACTGCCATCTGCCTCCCCCTGCCCTCCGGAGGCGCCACCAGCTGAGGCTGAACTGGTAGTTTCAGTGCGAGGCTTCCTGTCTTTGATACGGTCCTGTTCACGCAGCAGGCGTTCATCGAACTCACCCAGGGAACCATTAAACTGCTCTATCATGCGTGCCGTAGCTTCAGATTCAGTGCTTTCAGTTGAAATATTGATGGCAGCAGGTGCTGGTTGACCGGCCATGATCTGATCACATGGCAGATCAGGCGGCAATGGCTTTGTTGATACAATGGATAGCTGGCGGCAACCCTGTGCTACCTGATCACTCAGCTGACTAATCCAGGCAGAAAAATCATCTTGCTCGCGATTAGCCAGCTTACCTCTCTGGTACGATTGCTCGAATTCCGTCCTCGCCTGAAGCAGAACGACATAGTCCGCACGTAGCTGCTGCAGTAATTCATATTCAGAGACTGCAGCAATACTTTGCCCGATAAAAATACACGGTAACAGGGAGAAAAGTAATTTTACTAAGTAGTGGCGCATATATGCTTACTGTATCGCAAAATACCTGAATAGTAACTGAACCTGTCTACTGGAATTAATAAAAAGCTGTTGGCCAGGCATTCTGGCATGCTGCTGCGAGTAGATCACTCTGCACGGCCATTCCCTGCGATATCAGCTGATTAATGACCCGGCACTCAATAACCTATTGTCAATTTTGAAATGACTATCGTCAACTGTGTCCGTAGAGACTGTGTCATGCGATGGTATAAAGGAGCCGATGCCACCTTATAAACAATCTCGGCATCCGCTCTCAGTGACAAAAGGTGCTCGTCATGACTAAACCAGTAAATCCTCGATTCGTTGCGGGGGATTGCTCTCGATCTGCTGCCAGTCCTGTTCCCCGATCGACTCCAGTAAACCCAGTAGCGGGTCGGATGGGTCAATGGCCTGGTAGCGACGCGCTATGTCCGCAATCTGATGAATCTGGTGATAATACGTCTCGGTAATCTCATTACCCTGTTGAGTTGAGGCTGCTTCGCTGTCAATGTAGGCAATGCCACGTTTTTCCATCGTCACCCCTTCGCTGATGGAGGCCTGCAACAATTCAATCTGGTAGGGGAAGGTGTAGATTGCCATTCGATCAATAACCTGCTTCAAAGCCGAGTGGGTAAAGGCCTTGAAAGCACGATTCGTATCAATAACCTGCTGGCTTAACTGCGGTAACAGGTATTGCCAGATTTGGATGAAAAGACGTCCGCGCGCATTACGGGAACCTCCGATCAATGCAACTGAGTCCTCCTCTCTTCGCGACCCCGCAACTACTTCTGCCCTCCCCATTAGAATTGGCTCGATGATCAGTCCAATCTGCTCTGGATGTATCGACAGGTCGGCATCGTTATCTATGATGATGTGCTGGCCTGTCGCCATCTCATCTGCAAGTGCCTTGCGCATACCGAGTAATACCGCACCACCTTTGACGCTGCGGTTTGCACCGTCTTTGTGAGTCAGCCCCGTTGGTAAGTCAGGATCGTTCGCATCAATGGCTTCTGAAAGAAAAAATACACGCGCCTTTTTATTTTCAATGGCATCGGAAAAATCGGCATTGAGTATGTTAAGTGCCATGTTACCCGAGCCAGCAGGACAGCCGTCATCAATAACGATTAAACGGCATGACAGCATCGGGCTGAGGGACTCGAGATACTGCAGAGCTGCCATCTTGAAACGGATTGAATCTTCTCCATGTGGGTGCGCTTCGCGGCGTTGCATTCTCGCTGTTTCCTTGTAAACCGGATTGAGCAATGTAATCGTCACGGGTTCGGTAATTGTTTGCAATATACGATGAGATTCAGCAACTTTGAGGGCGAGACGAAAACCTAACACACCTTCCGCTGAGTGCGTCTTACGCGCCTTTGCATCTATCGATGCATAATCGCCGTCATGACTATCGTACCAGCTAATAACTTCTCCCAGGTAGCCTCTGAAATCCGCGGTGCTGGCATCATAGGCCTCTGTGATTGGCGGGGCCTTCTCGATTAAGACTTCCATGGTGGTTTTATCAGAGCACATAGGCGGCGATATCCTTGCGATGAATTTCATCATCATTTCTATTGGGCTTTTTATTGGCTATGTCTGTATTTGTGATTCCCGTGAGCAGACAGCTGTCAGCTTTTACCGCGCCCATCGATACATCATAACCAAAGCGTTGGATTGAAAGCATGCTTATTCTTCCAGTGTAGATAAAAATACAACCTATTAAGAATCACTCATTTAGCGTACTGAAACACGAGCAATCAGGTGCTAAACATCACACAAAAGGCCAAGTCA
>JASJFV010000015.1:0-3090 GCA_033791885.1 Gammaproteobacteria bacterium
CGATTGAGGATGGCGCCGCCAGGAATCATAAATCCTGACGGGTCACTCATACCGTTAGACGGAAAATCACCATAGGTCAGGAAGTTACCCAGACCTTCACCTCGGCTGCCCCAGTCCTTGTAGAAACTTGCGATAGCCAGCGTATCAGGCACATAAACCTGGTCAACAAAGGTTTTCATCTGGTTGATAATGTCCTGTACCTGCGACAGCTTTTTCGCATTGATCGCGGAATCTGAATTTAGGTCTATGGCACAGGGAACTCCGCCAACTACAAAATTTGGATGCGGGTTCTTGCCACCAAAGATAGTCTGTAAACGTGCTACATCACGTTGCCATGACAGTGCTTCCAGGTAATGTGACACGGCCATCAGGTTAGCTTCAGGTGGCAGCTTGTAAGCCGGGTGTCCCCAGTAGGCTTTGGCAAAAATACCAAGTTGTCCGGCTTCAACAAAACCTTTCAGTTTCTTCTGCTGGTCGGCGAAGTAACCGGGCGAAGATATTGGGTAATTACTCAGTGACTGCGCAAGCTCTGATTTTGCTTTTGGATCAGCACTTAAAGCAGATACCACATCGACCCAGTCAAGTGCATGCAAATGATAAAAATGCATAACATGATCATGAATGTATTGCGCACCAGCCATCAGGTTACGAATCAGGTCAGCGTTTTTTGGCACCTTATAACTAAGCGCGTTTTCCACTGAACGAATAGACGCCAGGCCATGTACCAGTGTGCATACACCACAAATTCGCTGTGCGAATGCCCAGGCATCACGCGGGTCTCGACCCTGCAAGATAACCTCAATACCCCGTACCATGGTGCCGGAAGAATAGGCCTTCTCGATTTTGTTGCCATCCATCTGTGCTTCAATGCGCAGATGACCTTCGATACGGGTGATCGGGTCAACCACAATTCTTTCGTTACCACCGGATTCGCTCATGTTTATTCTCTCTTCTTATGAATTTCGCTTTTCAATATAAGTGATGTCTTTCGCATAAGACTTGCGCTTTTGATTTCTACTTATGACTGTAGATAGTCTGTCAATATACTGTACTGCCACTCATTTTCTGAATGGCTCGGCACGTCATCAGCATCGTTGTCTATTTCTATGCTGGTCTGTGCCATCCTGCAGCTCAGCGCCGCCTGCCATGCCGGACTGCCTGATTTAGATTGTGCTGGCGGTGTTACTGTTGCAACTGCTGCCCGGGCAACAAAATACCCTGCCTGATCAGTCCAGTTACCTTCAGCACCGCAACGTGTGGAGCTATCCATGATTGCCGCTTTTGCTGATTTCAATGCATCCGATATCTCATCTGCCGATGCACTGTCGTCAGTAGCAACCTTAACAACACGTTTTATCCTGTTATCATCGCTCAACGAAAGAACATGTTCTACAAACATAACGGCTACAGTTCTTTGCTGTTCTGCATCCAGATTTTGCAACGCCTGTTTAAATTCTGCGTCATTAGTTATTTGGCTCATCTTTTACTCCCAATATCAAATCTTTAAGCTGCCTTCAAGCCGTTAGTTAGCTGGCAATTAATCAGCCAGGTGCTCAGCAAGCGTTTCCGTCAGGCTCATCAGCGGAATATCCATATGATATTCTTCCAGCCCGTCTTCCAGGTGAATACGGCAGTTAGAGCAGGCACTGATAATAGCATCGGGATTTATTTCATCCAGCTGGTCTTTTTTGCGCTGAAAAACTTTGAGTCGAAGTTCATCAGCGCGTTCGTTTGAACTAACACCGCCGCCAGCACCGCAGCACCAGTTCATCTTACCGGTATCTGGCATCTCAACGAAGTTATCAGAAAACATGTTGATAAGATTGCGAGGCTGCTCGATCACGCCACCGCGGCGTGAGATCTGGCAGGGATCATGATAGGTAAGACGCTGTTTCTCTTTGCCAGTAATTTTCAGGCGGCCATCCTGACGGAACTCATCCAGTACTTCAAGAATATGTCTTACCTTAAAGCTGAATGGTTTGCCGACCAGGTTAGGACCTTCCCAGCGAATCGCCATATATGCATGACCGCATTCAGGGCTGATGACCGTTTTAACTTTTAGTTTTTCAGCAGCATCAACGATACGTTGAACCAGTTCAGCAGCAATATCTGATACGCCAATCTGTATGCCACTATTGGTGGCTTCAAAGGCTTCAGATGCAATGGTCCAACTGGCACCGGCTTTGTCAAATATCTTTGCGCTAGCTTCGATAAACTCAGGGAAGTTCATTATCTCCATCGAAGATAGCAGCAACATGTATTCAGCGCCGACAACATCGACCGGTATCTTCATGCCGGTATCTCGCTCAACGTGGCCAATCTGAGCCATCAGCGCAGGTAGTTTTACTCCCATCGGGCTGCCGATGGTGACTGCACGCTTGGTAGCACCGATGAGGCCTTTCGGTGCATGACCGGCAGCTGCCATACCTTCACGTGTTTTTCGGATTAACAGTGCGATATCGTTACCGACCGGGCACACCATGGAGCAGCGTCCGCATAGTGTGCAGCTGTCGTAGACCAGGGTTTCCCATTCGGTGAGCAGTGCGTCATCTACTTTTGCGGTCAGACCAAACAATTTTCCAATGCGACCTAACAGCGTGTATTCTGCTTTCCAGATACGGCGTAAAGGCTCGGCTTTATTGATCGGCATGCGTGATGGGTCACCGGTTTCGGTGTAGAACAGGCAGGCCTCTGCGCACATACCACAGTGAGTACAGCTGCTGAAAAATGCGGCAACCGTTGAATCGACCTGTTCTTTTAAAGCGTTTATTCCTTTCTCTAATGAAGCACTCATGACTCAACTCCTCTGTAACCAGAAATAGCACCGGTGTACCAGCGTGCCATCACCAGGGTGAAAGCATGCATTAGCTTGGTAAATGGGAAAGCAACAAGTAATAGCTCAACACTAAGAATATGGATGGCCAGCAATGTTGGTGCAGTCATACCAATACGGTGAAAAGCTATGTAGCCTGTAATCAATGGCAGTATGGTAAGCATCCAAACTACGTAATCTTCTTTCGTGGAAATAAATTTTAGTACATTGTCGCGCATGCGATGCACCAGTATTGCCAGTAAGGTGATAATGCTAAT
>JASJFV010000016.1:0-15898 GCA_033791885.1 Gammaproteobacteria bacterium
TCCTTTAGTTCGGCCAGCTTGGACAACTCGTCGGCGGTTGATGTACCGGTAACATCCTGGATATAAGCGCGTTGTTTATCGGCGGCATCTGCCACGGCCTGTATGTTGCGCTCTTCCATTTCACTGCCTCGAATGAGTATATAGCTCAACACACCCAACCATAGAATGAAGATGACGAACAACACCTCTTCAAAACCCGCTAATTTGTATCGTATATGTATCGTATGAGGGCAAAAAAAAACCCAGTTAAGTCTCAGCTAAAAAACTTGTCTATTCGCTGATACCCTTTCTGGGCTTGTATCTGGCGGTGTGTGCAGACATCTGCTATATCGTCTCCACCCTCTTCCCTGATAATTGGGAAAATACAGGGAAACCAGGTACATGGATAAGTCAAACAGCTGTTTCTATTAGGAAATATTGTATTGTGTATATCGCCACTTTATCAATAACAGGGAATTAACAGGGGAATCATATTTGGTATATACATAAATAATCATAAATAATTCCTCCCGATTTAAAGAGATCGTCTCATAGACAATAAAAAACCCACTCAAATTAACGATTCATCAAATAGCTGTGATCAGTAAGATTTTATATTTTGCTAACTATGTAGCAGGCCATAACAATAAGCTTGAAGAAAAGTATCAGTAGATACACATATCCAATGATCTACCATGACTCAGCTGTGATTTTTAACTCGATATATTTTCCCATGTTTGCCGCTTCCGATAGATCGTTGAAGGACTAATTTCGAGCATAGCGGCGGCTCGAGGGACATTTCCACCACACTTGTCTATGGCCTTTTCTATGGTTTCTTTTTCAATTATCCACAAAGGCCTGATATTATCTGTTGGTTCACTTATCAGGGTTTCAGTGTATACGGCAGGCACTGATGTTTCGGGTGGTATGGATTCAGTAACTTGCTGACCCAGCGTCAGCGGCAGCATGTCTTTCGTAACCTGATCACCGTTATTCAAGACAACCGTATTTCGAATTACATTTTGCAGTTCTCGAACGTTGCCGGGCCATAAATACTGCATAAACAAGTTCCTCACGTGGTCATCGAACCCGGAAAAATTCTTGTTCTCTTCATCTGAATATTCATGGAGAAAGTGTTCTGCAATCTGCAGCACATCTTCATCTCGTTCGTGCAGTGATGGTAAGTGAATTGGTATTACGTGCAGGCGGTAGTAGAGGTCTTCCCGGAAGCGCCCTTCTCTTACCATTTCAAGAGGATCTCTATTGGTAGCACAAACAAACCTCACATCAACTGTTTCCGTCTTGCTCGATCCAACCTTTTGAAAACTGCCAGTCTGAATAAAGCGCAGCAGTTTGCTCTGAAGATCAATGTCCATTTCTCCTATCTCGTCGAGGAACAGGGTGCCTCCATCTGCCAGTGACGCTGCACCATTACGTTCCTTGTCAGCCCCTGTAAAAGCTCCCTTAACATGCCCAAATATTTCACTTTCCATCAGGTCACGAGGAATTGCAGCGCAGTTCAGGGGTATAAAAGGGGCATCGCTTCGGTCACCTTCCTGGTGAATCGCCTCTGCACAAACCTCTTTACCGGTGCCGCTTTGACCAGTAATAAAGACAGTGGCTCTGCTCGATGCTGCGCTTTCAATAATACGATATACAGCCTGCATGGGCATTGATGAGCCTAAAAAGCTGTGGAAAGTATCACGTGAAAAATTTTGCCTATAGGTTTCTACAATGCTGGCAAGATTATGCTTTTCCAGTGCGTTTCGTACCGTTACTCTAAGTCTTTCGGCATCAAAGGGTTTTTGCAGAAAATCGAACGCACCGAGGCGCATTGCTTCAACCGCCATGTCTACCGAACCATGAGCTGTAATCACAATGACAATTGGCCTTCTTGCTGAAGTATTTAGACTTTCAAGAACTTCTAGACCGTTGATGTCAGGGAGGTTCAGGTCTAGAAGAACTATACCCGGCATATCGGCATCAATCTGCCTCAGCCCGGCTCTGCCTTCAGTAACATGCCTGACTTCGAGCCCCAGCTCACCGAGGTACTCCTGGTAGACACGCGCCAGCGCCATACTGTCTTCAATCAATAGTAAGCCTGCTGTATTTCCGTTTACCGTTGATTTCTGGTTTATAGTTTCAATCATATTCAGGATATTTGCTCCAGCAGTCTATTTGATTTCTCACACATAAATCTATTAAGTTTCACTGATCATGGCACCTGACGATGGATAGTGCTGCCTGTATAGATCAAGTGTTTTTCTTCCAGTCTCGAGCATAGAGGCAATTTCTGAGCGGGCCTCATCGAGCTTGTCATCACGCCCAAGCTGTTCAATCCTTCGTGCACTATCTTCAAGCCCGAGTGCTCCAAACGTTCCCGCGCTGCTCTTGATCGCATGGGCCCTTGCTATTAATTCATCTCTGTCTAGCTCGTCAACAGCAACTGGTAAAGAATTTATCCGTTCTTCCATCTCTTTTATGAAAATCGAAACGATTTCTGGCAACATCTCGGGCGATGTTTCATTACCAAGCTTTTGCAGTGTCTCATTGTTCATTAATTCAAAAGTTGTCATAGACTTCTTGCCCTCGGTAGGTATGCTGATTTGCGATGACCATTTTACGATCTGTTCTATGAGCTTTTCTGCGTCGATGGGTTTTGCAACAAAATCATTCATGCCAGCCTGCAGACATTTTTCCCTGTCCTCGGAGAAGACGTTCGCCGTCAGCGCAATGATCGGGATATGGGGTCCTTGGTCTTCCAGCCGACGTATTTCTTTCGTTGCCTCGATACCATCCATCTCAGGCATCATCACATCCATGAGAACCAGGTCGAACGATGCACCGCTTGCCAGTTTAACCGCCTCTTGACCATTGTTTGCAATAGTGACATTACACCCCTGCTTTTCAAGCAGTGCCCTGACCACGACCTGGTTACTAATACTATCTTCTGCAACCAGCACATTGGTTGATGTAAATTTCGGAATTGGAGAATCCTGATCAGCCCGTTTAATACGTGTAGTCACAAGCGGTATGCGAAACCAGAATACACTTCCGTCCGGGTCATTTTTTTTACATTCGATTTCACCTTTCATCAGCTTGACAAGACTTCTTGAAATAGAAAGTCCCAGCCCGGTACCTCCGTACTTTCTTGTTGTAGAGTGATCTGCCTGAGAAAATTCTTCGAACAATCTCGATTTATCACCTTCATTGATCCCGATACCGGTATCTGACACTCGAAATTGCACGTTCTTTTCAATATCATTTCTCACCAATAATTTCACATAACCTTTTTCGGTAAACTTGATTGCATTACCAATCAGGTTTACCAGAATCTGGCGAAGTCTTTTTTCATCACCGATTACTTCTTCAGCCACATCATCGGCAAATTCAACGCTGAATTCGAGGTTCTTTTCCTCGGCCTGGCTAATAAACAGTGTACTTATCTGGTCGAGTAGTTTATGCAGTCTGAATGGCTTGTACTCAAGTTCAACTTTATTCGCTTCGATCTTTGTATAATCAAGAATGTCATCGACGAGTGTTGCCAGTGTTTTACCTCCTTCATATGCACCGTTTAATAGATTCTTCTGTTTATCATCGAGCGGTGTATCCAACAGTAGCGAGTTCAGGTTGATCACTGCATTCAATGGTGTTCGAATTTCATGACTCATGTTGGCAAGAAATAATGACTTCGCGTTATTCGCAAGTTCAGCCTGCTCACGCGCAGTGCTGAGTTCACTTTCATACTGTTTCTGTTGGGATATATCGATGGCATGTGCAACATAATGCGTGGTCGATCCATCGTCATCCCTGACTGCTGTAATACTTACCCATTCCGGAAATATTTCACCATTTTTTCGGCGATTGTAGATCTCGCCTTCCCATTTTCCGCTTAATTCAAGTTGTCCCCAGATATCATCGTAGAACTTGCCATCATGCAAACCCGATCTGATGAGCTGGCCGGGTGTTTTACCTATGGCCTCGTCCATTGAATAACCGGTGATGTCACAAAAGGCTTTATTGACACGAAGAATTCTCGACATGCTGTCGGTAATGAAAATTGCCTCGTGCGAATCAAACGTGCTTGCAGCCAGTTTAAGTTCATTTTCCGCTGATTTCTGGTCGGTAATATCACGCACGAATGCTGTAAACAGTGTTTTGTCCATTATATCGAGTGGAGTAATCGATATCTCAATAGGGAACTCGCTTCCGTCCTTGCGCATTGCAACAAGCTCTAACCTGGCACCAAGCACAGGGCCTTCTCCTGTATTTCTCCAGTGCTTCATTCCATTGCGATGCGCTTCGCGATATGCATCAGGAACGATATGCTCAGCCATTTCTTTACCAAGCAGTTCCTCTTTACTGTAGCCAAATATCTTTTCTGCTCCGCTATTGAAATCCAGAACAAATCCGTCGGCATCTATGGTTACAACAGCATCCAGTGTGGCCGATAAAATTGCTGACTTGGTGTTGTCACTTTCCACAAGACGACTGGATAACTGCCGATAATTCTCGGCATTTTCATGCAGTTCCCTGTATGTAGCTGCCAGGCTTTCTGACATATGGTTGAAAGCAATGGTCACTTTGGCAAGTTCATCATTGCCTCTGACAGGAAGCTTGAAACCGGGTCCCTCTGCACTGATTCTTTCAGATGCGAGTGCGAGGCTGGACAACTGTGCAGTCAGATATGTACCAAGTGCAAATGAAAACAGTGCGACAAGTAAGATTACCAGTCCGGCCATACCAAAACCGAAATTCCTCGCGTCAGAAAGAAGATTCTGGAAATTGGTTACTGACAAGCCCAGTTCAATGCGTCCATAGATAATATCTTGCACCTGTATATCAGCACCCGTGTCATAGATGTTATCCATAACCTTTGAAGGATCATTATCTTCCTGAAAGGCGATTTGGTGATATTTTTCATCACCAACTTTAGTGAGGACAAGCCCGTTTGCATCCAGGATACGGAAATATTCTAGCCCTCCATCGGTGATTGATTCTCTAGCCATGACATTGAGCTTTTCCAGGTCACTCGCTAGCAATGGATCCTTGATATTGCTGGCATAGAGCTTTACCAGCGAATCGGCTCTCTGGATAAATTGTTCTTCATTCGAATCGTGCAGCCAACTGACCCCGACAATAACAAGAATGCCAAGGAGAATAGTCTCGATCAGCGCTATACCGATAATAGTCTTGCTGCGAAAAGACATAGTATTGCTCCCTAGTTATCTAGTTCCTGGATATTCAATTGCCGAATATCATCCCAGTCGCCATCCTTAGCTGTCTCCAGCTTCTTCATTCCCAACACGTTCAGGAGTGTTCTGCCTCTCTCATGATCGCCCATTTCAATCATGGCAGCTCTCAAGCGTTTAACGATGTCATCCGGAACTCGTGGATGTGCTGCGAAGGCATGGGGTGTATAACCTGGAGTCTTCCATAGAACCTTCAACTTATCGCGCACATCAGGATTGACGAGGTTAAAGGTTCTTACAATTCCTCCACCTGATGGAAACAAACCTGTCACAACACCCCGATACACTGAATCATGTGAATTTACATATTTCGGAGTGAAATTAATTCCACGATTTTTTAGCTCTGAGCGCGGCAAAATACTGGCCGCAAAAGCAGCTGGTGAGGGAAAAGCGAGTGTTGCCCCGGATAAACCTTCAAGGTTGCTGATTTCACTGTCTTTACGAACGATGAATATCCCCCTTATTTTCTTGTCAGCAACCTTGGCAAAGGCCTGATAGCCCGGTGATTCACTTGCGACTACATAATGATAAGGATTCATATAGCTGAAATCGTAATCACCAAGGGCAAATCTCTCCTCGAACTTAGGAATGCTGGGAGCTGTCTTGAATCTCAGTTCGATACCACTTTTATCGCTCAGGTACTCAAGTAGAGGACCCCATTGCTCTGCGAGGCGACTCGCCGACTGTTGCGGCACGATACCGAATGTATAGACTTTTTTAGGGTTGTCTTGATTCTCGGCATATACATCAAGCATACCCGCCATAATAGTGACTGCCGCCAGAAAGAGACCTGATACTTTCCTTAACATTCAACTTTCTCCATTAAAAAGCATTGAATTTTGATTAATGCAAGAAAAAGGCCATATATCTGTAATCGAGTAAAATGAGCAGGAATCTTCATGCTGCAGCCCAAAGACTGCTCAATAATTGCATATTGCAACGCATATTGCATTGCGTATTGATAAATTATTATGAGCTATGGGGTAAATTGAAGTGATAATTATGTTTTTTTATCAATGCATCGCATATTGACAGACTTTATCCATATCAATAAATCGTTTTGCATATGGCATTTAAATTGCAGGTCTTATGGGAATTATCCCAATACCATTTCTGAATGCCATGAATATCCTAGTTGTCGACGATGCCGCTGAAATACGTGCTTACCTAAAAGGGGTGCTCTCAAACATGTCCTGCACGCTGTATGAAGCCTGCAATGGCGACGCAGCATGCGAGCTCATTGAAGAAAATAAGATAGACATCGTTCTGACAGACTGGATGATGCCGGGCATGAACGGCATCGAACTTATCCACTGGATACGTCAACGAAATTCGGAAAACTACATATATACGATACTGCTCACCAGCCGGGACCGGGAATCCGATCTCGTACACGGCCTTTCTTCAGGCGCTGATGATTTTATGAACAAACCGGTCAATGCAAACGTGCTGCATGCCCGGCTGAAAGTTGCCGAAAGAATTCATACCATTCAACAAAACCTGCTGACACAGCAGCATTTGCTGCAGGAATCCCGTGATTTGCTCAACAACGCGTTCTCATCAGTAAAAGACGATCTGGAGCATGCCGCACGTGTACAAAGATCACTCCTTCCACAGTCAGGGAAAATGATGGATGTCCTCAGTACTGCCTGGCGATACAGACCGGCAATGGGGATATCCGGGGATCATTTTGATATCTATGCGATCGACAATAACAAGCTGGTCTTCTATTTACTGGATGTCTCAGGGCACGGGGTCACTGCAGCATTAAGGTCTGCTGCGATAAGCCAGATGCTAAGACCTGTAAGCGGCTTCCTGCACGATATCAGTGATGCCGGGCCGGCGAGGATACTGGAAAGGCTCAATCAGCACCTTGTTAGGGACAACATTGATATCGATTACCTGGCAACAATCGTACTCGGTGTTCTTGACACTGAAAATGGAGTGTTGAAAATTGCAAATGCCGGGCACCCCGCTGCACTGCTGGTCGGAGCGGACGGTTACCTGGATGAAATTTCTGAGTATGCAGGGCTCCCGCTATCAATCGATTCAAATGCCAGTTATAGCGATAACACGGTTAACTTACAGCCAGGATCAACTCTCGTTCTTCATTCTGACGGCCTTACTGACTGTGAAAATGAAAGGGGTGAACGATTTGGCTTCGCCGCGTTAAAAGACTGTGTTGCAAACAATGCACTGAACAAGGTTGACAAACTTGTCACCGCAATTGAGACGTCCATTGACAACTGGCGAGGTAAGACTTCGATAACCGATGACCAGTCTATACTTGTAATTCGTTATGATGAAAAAGCCAGGCAAAAACATTCAGATTTACCTATGGCACGGCAAGGAGGTTTTTCATGAACACATCTGAACTGAACCTGCTCAGCAACCCGGATGAAGTTGAAAATGTACTCGGCTGGTTAAACGACGCGCTGGCAGGAAGCCAGATTGAAGAAGAACAATTTATCCAGTTTCGCTATGCCGTTGTCGAAGCTGTGAACAACTGTATTGAACACTCCTATGAACTGCAACCCGACAAACCAATAAAGCTTGTCTGCGAAACCAGCAACAACTGGGTTGCAGTGACCATTCAGGACCAGGGAATTCCCTTCAACATCCCGGATGACATAGGCCACGATTCATCGCTCACCGATGAATCGGGAAGAGGACTCACAATCATCAAGGCCTGGGTCAGTTCTGTGCACACATCACATGCCGAGGGCTGGAACACGACTAAACTGGTAAGACGCACCAACCAGACAGACTGCTGATATTGCTATTTTGCAATAATTCGCAATTTGCTAAGAAGCCTGTTTGCAATATGCAAAATAGCGGAAATTCGCTCCGCAACAGGAATTCCTAAACGCCGCTAACTCCATGTTTTTAATTATATATTCGTAAATTAATAAAATTGGCACAGCTATTGCTATGTATCAAGTTAACTAAACAACAACTTGTCAAACAGGAGCAACAGCATGCAACTTGCACACCACTCACAGGAAAGCATCGACATCATTAGACTTCCAGAAAGGCTGATGATGGCAGACGCCGCAGCTGCAAAAAGCCAGTTGCAGAAAATGCTAAAAAAACAGAAGCCAATGCTGGCGATCGATTTAACTGATCTTGAATACATCGACTCCAGCGGTCTCGCGGTTCTGGTCAATTGCCTGCAACAGGCCAGGCGTAATAGCGGAGAAATATGTCTTTTCGGCATGCGCGACACAGTGAAAATCCTGTTTGAGCTGACTCGCTTATATGATCTTTTCCCGGTTGTCAAAGAACGCAATGACGCGGTCAGGAGCCTGTCCTCATGAATGTTCAGAACAGTACTGTTCTCGGTGCAGGACCGCATGATAAAAACACGCGCACACTGTCAATGATGGTGTTCATCGACGCACTCGGCTGGGAAGTCCTGAAGAACAGGAAATTTCTCGAATCGGAACTTCCCTACAGGCGAAAACTTAGATCTGTGTTCGGTTTTTCCTCTGCTTGTGTACCATCGATACTTACCGGGAGAACACCTAGTGAACACGGCCACTGGTCCT
This sequence comes from Gammaproteobacteria bacterium, assembly GCA_033791885.1. Lineage (GTDB taxonomy): Bacteria > Pseudomonadota > Gammaproteobacteria > BMS3Bbin11 > BMS3Bbin11 > BMS3Bbin11. The sequence continues at coordinate 8,780 of JASJFV010000016.1, forward strand.
ATTTTTACTATTCACCGGAAACTTCGCCTTTCAAAGCACTGCGATTCCTTCAAGTTCTACCGAAGTCGTTATCTGATCGAGGACGGGTTCGCCATCTGCTGAGTCGATTACTGGCGAAAGTATATCGTTTTACCGGTTATTTCCAGATTTACAACATGCCTCTTAATTTTGCGGGTCTGTTTGACTACTGCGAGAAAAAAGACATCTTCAAGCCTGGTGGGATGAATGTTGGAGAGAACATATTCGATGTACTCACACAGAATGATGTCCCATATCACGTTTCAAACTGGAGGAATTGTGAACAGGACAACCTTGATGCCTGCCGCAACGATATAGAAAAAGAAGAGATTCGGTTCGCATTCCTCTACATGGCATCTATGGATGGCCTGCTTCACCGGGTCGGCAAGGACAACGACGAAGTCGACAGAAAAATGGCGTGGTATGAAACCGAAATGAAACAGACGCTGGAACTGGCGCGACAGCATTATGATGAAGTCCGCTTATATATCTGCTCTGACCATGGTATGGCCACAGTCGACACAAATATCGACCTGATGGAGGTTATAGAAAAACTTCCCGTTGAGTTTGGCAATGACTACGTCGCAGTTTACGACTCGACCATGGCGCGCTTCTGGTTTCACAACGAACGTGCGAGGAAGCTGATAAGCGAAGCACTTTCCGATCAACAACATGGCAGGATTGTACCCGATGACGAGCTCGCTGCACTCGGCTGTGACTTCGAAAACCAGGCATTCGGGGAGCTGATATTTCTCGTTGACCCGGGCGTTATTATCGTACCCAGCCACATGGGCCTGAAGACGATAACCGGTATGCACGGCTATCACCCGGACCATCCCGATTCTGATGCTGCCCTGCTCTCTAACGTTGCCCCAACCGTTAAAGTGGAAGCTATCACTGATCTGTTCGAACTGATGAAAATTGAAGCCGGCGTAACGGCTGCAGCATAAGGGGATAGGCATGCGCACAGGGATTAACATCATCAGCAGTTATGCACGGTTTATGACCGGCATGATTGTTGTCCTTATGCTCACGCCATTCACACTGGATATGATTGGCGTCGAAGAATTCGGACTGTGGTCACTGTGCCTGGCCGTATCCGGTCTGCTTGCCCTGCTGGATATGGGTTTCAGTACTGCGACCGTTAAATACGTTGCCGAATGTCACGGCAGTAACGATCATGAATCAAGGAATGAAGCGATCTCCACCCTGTTCGCCGTCTATTTCACGCTCGGCATGCTCTGTCTTTTAATCGTGTATCTCGGCATCCCTTATGGCATCAGCATATTCGATCTTGATGCACTACAGGCCGATAAGTTTTCCACCGTGATGCTGATTGCCGGCACTGCCCTCGCAGTTGCCCTGCCTCTTGGAATTTTCCGTTCCGCCTTAATTGGATCCGGGCGCTACGATATCGTCAACATCGTCGAAATTATCGGTATATTACTTAACGCCACACTGGTCATCCTCCTGTTGACCAGCGATTTAGGTGTTACAGGCCTTGCCATCGCCAATGCCAGTGTCCTTGCAGGTGTTCCGCTAATGCTGATCCCGCTGGCGTACAGGTATGTACCCGGGCTCAAGCTGAATATCAGGCAGATCAGAATTAAACGACTCGGAGAACTTGTGCCGCTGTCGTTTTATTTCATGCTGGCAAACATAGCCATGCTGGTGATACTGCGTAGCGATTCGATGATCATCAAGGGATTTCTTTCCCTGTCAGCGGTTGCCGCCTTTGCGATAGCAGCACGTATCGCAGAGTATGCTTACCTGCTGAACAAGCAGTTTTCAAACGCACTAATGCCGCTTGTGTCACATTCGAATGGCTCGGGTGATAGTCAAACTGTCAGGTTGATATTGCTTGACGGCACACGACACCTGGCCGCAATTGCTGCAATGATGGCTGGGCTGCTGTATTTCCATGCCGAATCGATCATTCTGTTGTGGGTCGGCGAGCAGATGATTGACGCCGTCCTGCCATTCAAAATTCTCCTGGTTGCGGTTTTCTTTTCCACCCTGCAACTGAACGCTGCGAATGTACTTGGCATGTCAGGCGGACACCGTGGAGTTGCCTGGACAATGCTGGGCTCGGCGACTCTGAACATACTGCTGTCGATTACCCTGATTCCGGTACTAGGTCTGGCAGGTGCAGCCATATCGACACTGATTGCCGCAATAACAATGGAACTGGGAATTATTCTGCCACGCGCATGCAGGCAACAAAACGTCGCCATTAGCGCTGTTTTACGTAATCTTTTACCGGCCTTTGCGTCAATGATTCCGATGCTGGTATGTGCTTATCTGCTGCACACATACTTTACTGCAGACACGTTGTTGCAGCTCGCCATGCAGTGCTCGATTGCTGGCGTCACTTACCTCGCTTTCTACTACGTCATCGGCTTGCGAACACATGAGCGCAGTGAAATAACCAGGTTGATTTCATCTTTCATGCCGGATTCGCGTCTTCGCAGAGCACTCAGCGAGGGAAGCAGCAATGTCTAGTTTCCTCTCGCAGTTGCGTAACCTCGGTTCAACTCTCGGAAATGCATACTGGCGCAAACGCCTCGGACATTTCGGTGCGGGTTCGAGCATAAACTCCGGTGCACATATTGAATACCCTGCAAAAGTTCGGGTCGGTTCAGACTGCCAGATATCGCGAAACGCACTGCTTCGCGCGAACAGTAAACATGAAACAGCAATCGCTATTGGCGATGCCGTCAATATTAAAGAAAATGTCCTGATCAATTCGAATACAGGAAACATTAATATCGGTGATGAATGCTGGATCGGCCCATATACACTGATTTACGGTAACGGTGGTGTTGCAATCGGCAACCACGTAATGATTGCCAGCCACTGCGCAATTAACACTGTCTCACATCATGCCAGCCGCCTCGATATTCCTATGAGCAAACAGGGTATTTATACCGCCCCGGTAACGATTGAAGACGACGTCTGGATCGGTATAGGCGCTGTCATTCTTCAGGGTGTACGTATTGGCACAGGCAGCATTATCGGTGCCGGCGCTGTTGTCACTCGAGACGTTGAAGCGAGGACTGTCGTTGCAGGCATTCCAGCTTGCGTGATCAGACATCGTGAAGAACAGGAACATCACGAAAATGAGCGTTCAAATAAAACAAAGACAAACAGGAGAAACAATACTCATGCCATTAAATTCGCTTAGTAGAATGGACATCTCAGACGTGGGTTGCCTTTCGCATTTCAACGATCCCCTGCATGTCATCCAGATCCCACGACGGTTTGTCGCCAGAGAGTGGGGAGGAACAGAGACAACGATTCTGCAGACCAGCCGTGCCCTCGAGAAACGCGGGTACAAAAGTGAAATATATACAACCACTGCATTGTGTGAACAACGCAGCGAATCTATACACGGAATTGATGTCCTCCGACATCCCTATAGCTATCCTTTCCTGGGACTCAGCAGTGAAGCTCGAAATGAAATGGATCGTAAAGGCGGCAACCTGCTGTCTTTCTCCCTTCTGCAGTCCCTGCTGACCGTACCAGGAGTAGACATGCTGCATGCACACAGCGGCAAGAGACTGGGAGGAATTGTCAGGACTGCTGCACGCAGACGAGGCATTCCCTATGTAATAAGCCTGCACGGTGGTGTGTTTGATGTTCCAGGCGAGGAAATGGAACAGATGCTGCAGCCGTTACGTGGAACATTCGAGTGGGGACGCGCATTCGGTGCATTGCTGGGTGCGCGACGCGTCCTAGAGGATGCAGATGCAATTATCTGTGTCGGACAGAACGAACAGCATGAAGTCCAGTCGCGCATGCCGAACAAGCGCGTTGATTGGCTGCCGAACGGTGTCGATACGAAGGAATTTGCCAGTGGTAACGGCAGCAGGTTCAGGAATAACTATGGCATAGCGAATGACAGAAAACTGATCCTCTGTGTCAGCCGCATCGACTACCAGAAAAACCAGCTAGCATTAATTGAAATGCTGCCGGAATTATTGCGCCGCCACGAGGACGCTCACCTGATGCTGATTGGACCGGTAACGATCGAATCATACCGCAAGAAAATAGATGATCGCATTACTGCCTGCGGACTGCGCGAGAAAGTCACCATCCTGCCCGGTTTTTTACCTGGCAGCGAGGAACTGGTAGACGCTTTTCATGCGGCGGATGTGTTTTGCCTGCCCTCGCTGCACGAGCCGTTCGGCATTGTCGTACTCGAGGCCTGGGCATCAGGACTTCCAGTCGTGGCCTCGCGTGTCGGCGGCATCCCGACATTCACTAAAGATGGAGAAAACATACTTCATATCAATCCCGATAACCTTGAGAGCATTGTGCAAGCGCTCGATGCAATTCTTACCGACAAGCAACTTGCAGGAAAACTCGCCGATAATGGCATGAAAAACGCCGTTGCACACTATGACTGGTCGCAGATCAGCCAGCGCCTTTCATCGATTTACCATGACATCAGGATGAATTGAAATGCGCATACTTCACGTTCATGACATTCCGAGGTTCGAAGGCGGTGTTGAGCAGATTCTTTTCGATACTGCCCGTGGTCTCGCAAAACAGGGCTGGTCACAGGCCCTGCTGCACAGCGATGACCAGAAAACAGACGGACGGTTTTTGTCCGCTTTCGGTGTCACTAGTTCACACCGTGAAATCATCACGCAGTATCGCCCCCAGGCAATCCTGATGCACAAAGTAGCCGACCATGAAAGGGTCAACATGTGCAGCAGGCTTGCGCGAACGGCGCACATGGTACATGACTATGACCTCGTCTGCCCTCGCCGGCATAAGTATTTTCCACTCAGCAAGAAGGTGTGCACAAAACCTGCCGGCTCCGCCTGTTACCAGCATCTTTGCTGTATCCAGCGTGCACCGAATAACAAATATCTGCCTGTCACTTTGTCTGGAACTGCTGGTGTAAATACAATGTTGAATGCGAGTAAAACAGTCAGGAGCTACATTGTAGGAAGCCGTTTCATGCAGGAACAATTGACAATGAATGGCATCGAGGAAGACAAAATAAACATCGTCAATCCGGTACCGGCCGCATTGATGTCACCTCGCTACATTACGATGCAGAAAGAGCCGGAAATACTTTTTGTGGGTCAGGTAATACGCGGTAAGGGTGTTGATTTGTTGCTGAAGGCACTGGCGAAAGTTAAAGGCCAGTGGAATGCAACTATTGTGGGTACTGGAAATCACCTTGCTAAGTGCAGGCAGCTCGCCAGCAAATTGAAAATTTCAGACAGGGTAGTTTTCACGGGCAGGGTTGATCATGAAAAACTCGAGTCCTATTACACCGCTGCCAGGGTAGTCGTGGTGCCGTCACGCTGGCCTGAGCCATTTGGTATGGTTGGCATCGAAGCAATGGCCAGGGGACGACCCGTCGTCGCATTTGATACCGGTGGCATCAGCGACTGGCTGGATGATCGGGTGACGGGGTTGCTGGTACCAGCCGCTAATGTAGCGGCTCTTGCGAAAGCACTGCAGCACCTGATTGATGAACCGGAAGTCGCAAAACAATATGGCCAGAATGCAGTCGGCCATGTAGCGGAATCTTTTTCACACAAAAATTACCTTAACCAGATGATGGAAAAATTGGAGTCACTAAGATGAAAATGGGTATTTCAGCCTTTGCCGGTGATGGCGGAAAATCGGGAATCAGCCAATATATGAAACATGTTTTCAAACGCATGCCGCAGATATCGGGTGATGACAGGTTTGTACTGTTCATGAGTAAATCAGACCGCAGCTTCTTCGATTTCGACCATCCAAGGATTGATGTAGTGACTGTCGCCGACTGGATAAGCAAACCTGTGGTAAATATTCTCTGGCATCTCTTTTACCTGCCCTTTCTGCTCACACGAAAAAATTGTGACTGTGTCTATATGCCGGCTGGCAACCGCCGCCTGTCATGGTGGTACGGCCTGCCAAGTATTGGCACGGTACACGATTTATCGCAAATTCATGTGCCGCAGAAATACGACCCTTTGAGGATGTTCTATGCAACGAAAGTCCTGCCTCGCATGATGAGAAAACTTACCCATGTTATCTCGGTCAGCCATTCAACACGGAAAGACCTGGTTGAATATGCCGGTGTCAACCCGGATCGCATAGATGTTATTTACAATGGTGCAGAGCTGGATAAATTTTCCCCAGAACTACGCCAGGAAGGCAAACAAATGGCTTTGCAGAAATACGCAATAGCCCACCCTTACATCCTGTATACCGCCAGGCTTGAACACCCCGGCAAGAATCATGTGCGACTGCTCGAGGCCTTCGCGAAAATGAAAGAGGATAGTGGACTTCCGCACCAGCTGGTTCTTGCCGGCAGCCCCTGGTATGGCGCTGACGCCATCTATGCTGCGGCAAGGGATCTCGGTGTCGAAGATTCTGTATACTTTATAGGTTTCGTGCCTGACAGCGAACTGCCACTACTCTACGCCGGGGCTGACCTCTTTGTATTTCCATCTCTGTTCGAGGGCTTCGGTATTCCTTTGCTGGAGGCCATGGCGTCCGGTACACCTGTATGCGCATCAAATGTAGCTAGCATCCCTGAAGTAGTCAGAGATGCCGGCATTCTTTTTGAACCTGGCGACGCAGATGATATATGCCACACGATGCAGAAAATCATCCTCGACACGCCTCTGCGTGACGATCTTGTGCGACGTGGATTAAGGCAATCAGCTCTGTTCAGCTGGGATGACTCTGCACGCCAGGTTTACAACCTCTGCCGGGTAGTCTGTTCTTCCATGCAGGCTGCAGCGTAGAAAATGAACGTTCTACCAATCAACAGGGCGCGCAGTACTGAGTCAAATCCGGCTTCAGCGGATCACCAGTATATGAATGCGGCCCCCTTCGAAAACAATCGTGACAGCCGTTACTACTATCCGTCATCCACTCACGACGAAGCCTTATCTAGATTGTCGTACCTGGCAGAAGACGGCAATTTCACTTTCGGAGTGCTGAGCGGCTACTGCGGCAGCGGGAAAACTTATATTCGTACACTGTTCCATTCGCGACTGGACAAGGACCGTTATATAAGCGTTGTGATCGAAAATTCAATGCTTGATCTGGACGGACTGCTGCTCGAGATCATCAGCCAGATGC
>JASJFV010000017.1:0-5666 GCA_033791885.1 Gammaproteobacteria bacterium
TCACAACCTACAGCTGGAAAAAATGCTTGGCGCATCCAGGTTACCACTGACTGTTTTTGTCGATAAAGAGGGTAAGGTGTTGGCAAAAGTGAGTGGTGCACGTGAATGGGATAAACCCGAAACTATTGATGCAATAGGTGAGGTGTTACGTATCGAATTGAATCATCGAGAGTGATGCACCAATATTTAGAAGATTGTAGGGTCAAAAGATTAATATATTTTTTTGGGTCAGAGTAAATATTCTTCTTTTTCACCCAAAATATACTCTGACTCCAAATATCATCAACACAATACCTGTATTTTAGGTGGTTTTAGAAAAACGGATCAGAGAACAATTGTTTCTAATATTAGTGTAAATTGTTCGCTGACCCCGATTCTTACTGCTTAGTTCAACGTTATGCGTCAAAGCTCCTGGCTAAAACGGGCACCCAACCCTGGGCCAGTTGGGCATTTTTTATACCTGTGATGATGGTAATTCAGAATTCATGATCTAAACTATAGCTGAGTATTCGTTACTCCTCCTTTATATTGGTAAGTAAGCCCAGTCCCTCTCAGGCTGGGCTTCTTATTGGGTATGAATCTGGCAATTCAAAATTCATGTACTAGACTGAATATGACTACTCCTATGATGAGAAGGTTTTACTCCGACAATCATAAAAAAATAACAATTCTTAAAGCTATAATAAGAGCAAGAAAAATAATGAATAATGCAGGCAGGACAATACATATCACTCAAGATCTACTTCCAGAGCAACAACTAAGGCTACAATATGAGGTCAGAGTACTTGAAGGCGTAACGGCGGCACGTTTCAATTCCAGAATGAAGCACTGGCTTAGTGTGGCTTATGATTCTGAGTCGATAACCGCGAGTATGGTTCTTAATCAAGTGAGGCAGTGGGACGAGGATGCCTTTTTTGTCTTTTACTAAAAAGAATGAAAGCGAAATAAGCTTCTTCACCTCAAACACAAACTGTTGACAGTTATTGGCTGGTAATCACCCCTACAAAGTCCCGTTTAATGTAGTCAATTTCGTAATGCCCAAACATATATCTGGAAATGAATATTTCTGCCCGCCAGGGTATGGCTTTTAGATAGAGTTCGCCACCAATATCATTTAACCGCACAGAGTTCTTATTCACAATTCTGAAGGCGTGCTTTCGGCCAGAATACATCTTCGATACTCACACACCAGCTCTTCTATTTCATGCAAAGAGTAGACGTTTCAAATTATGCTTTGGCGGGTCATTGCAACATTTCTTTGTATTTTGCGATATATAGTGGCTACGGATATGTCGTGTTATTATTAAACGTGCGTATTTCTTATCATGTTGTTCACACTTGTGGACAACAAACTTAAACAGGGGAACACCATGCACTTACTGCAAATCTTTTGGTCTATCTTTATGTTTTTTCTTCTAGTCGCATGGATATGGGCTGTGATTGGAATTATCAGCGATGTTTTTCGCAGTAATGATTTAAGCGGCCTTGCCAAGGGTTTGTGGGTATTGTTCATCATTGTCGTGCCCTGGTTAGGGGTATTATCCTACCTCATAATTCGAGGCGATGGTATGCAAGAACGCAATTTGCAGGCAGTTGCTGACGCAGCAGAAAGGCAACGTGCGTATATCCAGGACGTCGCTGGCGCATCAACTGCGGATGAGTTATCCAAGCTATCCGACCTGAAGGAGAATGGTGTCATCACTGAGGCTCAGTTTGAAGCACAGAAAGTCAAACTCCTTGGCTAAAGTACCAGGGCAGTAGGCCCCTCAACAACCTGGAAATGGCCGAACGCAGTCATTCAATTTGCATTCGTGAATGACTGCTGGAGTGTAATTCCTGTCTCTCAGTATGGCTATGTTAAATCACATTTCTGGTTTGAAGCACGCCTTAAGCAGGTCTTATATCTACAGCATCCAGCATGTACTGCTAACGAACAGCGGGAAATGAATAGATTAACACCTGACATTCTCTGCTGTACTGGATTCGCAATAATTCTTAGATTGAAATTTAGGTGCCCTGATTAGAGCAGTGTTGCTTTTACGCATGACGTCTATTTGTCGACTGATCCGGCTGCAGGTGACAGGTCCGATTCAGCTAATACCGGTATAGCAATATCCGGGTCAATGGTGTCCAGATCAGGGACATCAGCTCCTTTCGCTTTTTGATACTTCAAGTAGGCCCTTATGGCCGGGTTCAGTGTCTGAAAACGGTATTTTTTCGACAGCTTGCGACGGCCCTTTGCATATTTTGGATTGAAGAACCGTTCCAGGTTGCGCTTTACCCTGGCGTAATAGACCTGTATGCCCTCATCAGCCAGTTCACTGCGCAGTTCATCGAGTTGGTTCAATGCACTGACATCGACTATGTTGATGGGGCTGGCATCAATCACTACCCATTCTACAGGGGGCTTCTGTGCGGAGATTACATCACGTATGCGGGTTTTGAAGTAATCAGCGTTAAAGAACACCAGGTTTGACTCGAAACGGTATAGGAGGAGTCCGGGAATGGTTGTGGCCTCAGGATAGTCGGCAACATTATGGAACCCTTTTAGGCCCTTCACTTTACCTAATACCGCATCATCTGGTCGCGAAGCCACCGACAGCAGCCATAACAGCGACAAAGCAACCGCCAGCAGTACGCCGGGCAATACTCCGAGCACCAGCACACCGAAGGTTGTGCACACTGACATCAGGAATTCTCTGTAGCTCATCCGGTACAGGGTACGTAGTTCAGCAAGGTCAAACAGGCCAACGGCCGAGACCAGTATTACCGCCGCTAGTGCAGTATTCGGTACATAAGCCAGGGGAGAAGTAAGAAACAGTAGAATGACCAGCATGGTACCACCGGCTACTATACCTGCCAGCTGTGTCTTGCCGCCCATGGCATTGTTTACTGCAGTGCGTGAATCCGCCCCGGTGACTGGGAAACCCTGAGCCAGTCCGGATGCAAGATTACTGGCACCGAATCCAATCAGCTCCTGGTTGGCATCGACCTTGTAGCCATTGCGTCGGGCAAAGCTTTTCGCGGTCAGTACGCCGCTGGTAAAGCTCACCAGCAGAATACCGGCAGCATCGGCAAATATTTCTTTAAACACACCCTGTCCAATTGAAGGCAGCGTCAGTGTCGGCCAGCCGCTGGGCACATTTCCCAGTACTGCGACACCTTGAGTGTCGAGACCAAGCATTGCTACCAGGATGATACTCAATGCCACGACGAAAAAGGCACCGGGCAAGCGGGACATGAAGCGCATCATAATCACCAGGAAAATAAGCAGGCCAATGCCCAGTGCTGCGGTCGGCCAGTGGCTTTGATCAACTCGTTCAAAGAACTCCAGAATTTTATCAAGAAACTCCTCTTTGTCTGCAGGATAGCCTAACAGCTTCGGTAGTTGCCCAACGATAATGAGCAGGGCAATGCCATTCAGATACCCGGTCAGGATGGGCTGCGAAAGAAAGTTAGCAATAAATCCCAGCCGCGAAGCACCGGCAATCAGATACAGCACGCCGGTCATAACCGTAAGTGCCAGCAGCAACACGGCATAGCGTTCCGGGTCCCCGCCAGCCATTGGGCCGAGAGCAGCGGCAACAATTATGCAGGTGGCAGCATCGGGCCCTGTCATCAACTGACGGGAGGAGCCGAACAGGGCATAAGCGAACAATGGGAAGATTGCCGAGTACATGCCTATAACCGGTGGCACGCCGGCCAGATCTGCATAGGCAATGCCTACAGGTAGCGCTATCGCGGCAACGGAAAGGCCGGCTGCAATATCTTTAGATAGCCAGGATATGCGGTACCCCGATAGCGCCACCAGCCCTGGGACAAACATTTTGACCAGGTGGCGCAGCTTACGATAAGTGTGGTTCTTGGACATGGTGCTGGAGTTAATTTTAAAATAATTGACGAAGTATACTTGCAAAATGGGTGAAATGAACGAACAACTTCTTTAGCTTTTTGAACTCCTGTTTCTCCGCTCGGCTGCCTGCCAGGGGATGTCAGCTGTAGGGTTTCTGCCTGATAATCCAGTTTATGTGAATGGGTTTTCGTGCACACATGACGGCTAATTTAGGCTAAAATCCCATCCTTGATTATTATTTATTCTAAATAAGAAATGCGCTTTGCCAATAACTTTTCCAGACTTTTTATGCCGGGAGCAGCACACCTTTGAATCCGTGGATTAAAAAAACAATTGCAGCAGTAGTCATCTTCGAAATATTTTATCTGTTGCTGATTAACCTGGCACTTAGCCTGCCGGTCACTCAAACTCTGATAAATCAGATCAAGCCGGACAAGTTTGCTGTCTCCTGGGACAGGGCATGGAGCTGGTATCCTTTCAGGGTGCATGCAACAGGTGTTTCAGCAAATGGGCAGACTGGTACACAGCAATGGCAGGTTGATAGTCCTCAAGCCTCTGCTTCTATATCCCTCATTCCATTGATCTGGAAATCCGTCAACCTCTCCAGCACGGATGTCACTGATGCCGTTTTTCATCTTCGGCCAAGACCCCGCGCAGATAAGGATCATGCAAAAATACGGCCGTTTTTCGCTCCGATAAAGAACCGCAAGCTAGAGACGGAACCTGTACCCGCCGTAGTCAAGAAAAAAGGCAAAAGCTGGGATATCTCAGTCGACGGAATTCACGCCAGCGGCAGTCATCGAGTTTGGGTATATCAGCTGAAGGCCGCACTGGAGGGTGAGCTTGAAGCTTCGATAAATTTCCAGACTCGTGGCGGGCCATTTTCGCTTAGTAAAGGTGAGGTTGATGTCGATATTGGTTCAATCATCATCAATGGAGATCGCGAGGTAGTGAGGAATGGCCTGCTAAAGGGAACGTTGGCTTTTGCACCTTTTGTTCCAAAAGAGAATAAAGGACTCAAAGCTCTGGAATTTCTTTCCATTGATGCTGATCTAAAAACGGAAACAGATAGCCTGGCATTTCTTAATTTTTATCTTGAAGGCTTTTATGGCATGAAAGTCGCGGGTCGAGGAAATATTGATGGCCATCTGAATTATCATTTAGGGAAATTAAAGGCAGGCAACAAGGTGTTGATTGCTGCTGATGAACTGGCGGTGGATCTGCTTGCCTACCGGGCCCAGGGTGAAGGTGACATTAGACTTGAAGTCACTGAAGCAGAGCCGGATGTGATGGACTTTGAAATAAAGTTTGGTGAGCTGGATGGCCTGCATACTAAGAGTAATGAAGTACTGGTCAGGGGTGACGGGATTTCTTTTTCTGGTAAAGGCCGGACGCAACTATTGCCTGTTGGAGGAGATGAACGCATTGCCAGCTACCTGGCAGTCAATGTCCCATCGATCAAGGTTCCTGACCTGGCTGCGTATCAGCGTTTTCTTCCACCTGCATGGAAATTCAAACTGCGTGGTGGTGAAGGTGAGCTTAAGGGTAAGGCGGAATTAACCCAGAAAGGGTTTGCAGGCACAACGAGGCTCACTTCTACCGCAGCAGATGTTAGTGTAAAAGACTTTCAGTTTGCGGCAGACCTGGATATAAATATGAACGTAGATGCCCCGGAAATTGCAGATTCCGGTGTTGATGTCTCTGGCAGTTATGTGCGAATTGATAATGCCAGGCTGAGTAACAAAGAGACAGGAACGTCAGAACCGTGGAGGGCTTCATTTGAAATTGAACAGGGCAGGGTGAAACTGCTACT